>CAKOXR010000028.1 GCA_934130215.1 uncultured Bacilli bacterium | reverse complement strand
TTCTTGTTCATCCTTAACAAGCCTAAATTTAAGTAGTTTTAATACGATAAATGTAACGAATATGCTTTATATGTTTAATTCTTGTTCATCCTTAACAACAACAATCAATATAATGAATGCTAATGTTAGTACTTATTCAAGTATGTTTCTTAATGCAGCAACCGATCCAAATGCTAAAATAATCGTAAACTATACATCAGAAACATCAACTCTGGTTGATAATATGATTGCAACTAAATCATCTAACAGCAATGTTATAAAAGGAATACAAGTATAAAGAATAGAGATTTCTATTCTTTTTTAATAATTAAATAATATATTGTATTATGAAATATTTAATAATCATAATGCCTTTAATAGGTACAATTATAGGAGTATTAAGTGTATATATAATAAAAAACAATGAAAAAATAGTAAAATATGCATTTGGTTTTTCTGCAGGAGTAATGTTAATTGCATCATTCTTATCATTAATAAATACATCAATTGAAATAAGTAATAATTGGTTTCCACCAATATTTGGTATATTAATCGGAATCTTTATAATATTATCATTAGATTTAAAAATAAACAAAAATAATAAAAATACAAAAATAATAATAATAATTGCAATCATATTACACAATATACCAGAAGGAATCGCAACCGGAGTTGGACTAGTTGGAAGTATAACAAACATAATATCAATCAAAAAATCAATCATATTATCATTAGCAATAACCCTTCATAATATACCAGAAGGAATAATAGTAGGACTTTTAAACGATAAAAATAAAACAATAAAATACGGAATAATATCAGGAATAGTAGAACCCATATTCGCACTACTAACAAGTATAATAAGTATTAAAATAAATAACATAATACCATATATTTTCTCATTTGCAGGCGGTGCTATGATATATGTAATAGTAGATGAATTAATACCAGAATCTAAAAATAAAAACAATAAAAATGGAATAATAAGCTTTACAATCGGATTTATAATAATGATGTTATTCGAACTAATATTTACATAACAATAATATAAATGTATAATATAAAAGGTGAAATTATGGAATTAAAATTAGAAAAATGGTTTAAAAAAGATATCAAAGAATTTGAAAAATATTTAAAATCATTACAAAATAAAGAAAAACAAAAGTGGACGGAAAATATAGTTAGATCAAATCTAAAAGTACTAGCAATAAAAAATCCAATTTTAAAACAACTAGCAAATGAAATATATAAAGGAAACTATGAATCATTTTTAAATTATAATTTAAATAACTATTACGAAGAAGTCCTAATAAATGCATTCATAATAAACAAAATAAAAGAACCAAAACTAAAAATAAAATATCTAGAAGAATACAAAAAAAACGAAATGTGCTGGGCTACATGTGATGCTCTAAAATTTGATAATAATATAGAATATCTAGAACTATCAAAAAAATATACTCAGAGTAATGAGCCATATATAATAAGAATAGGAATCATAATATTATTTGCGTTCATAGAAACAAATATAGATGATATATTTGAAATTCTAAAACAAATAAATAAAAATGATTATTACATAAACATGGCATATTCTTGGTTACTATGTGAGTGCTACATAAAAAATAAAACAAAAACAATAAAATACATTGAAGAAAATGAAATAAATAATTTTGTTATCAACAAAATGATATCTAAATGTCATGATAGCTTTAGAATAACACAAGAAGAAAAAGAAAATCTAAAAAAATACAGAAAAACAAATCAAAAGTAGAACCAAAACTACTTTTTTTGATATAATTAAAGGGGTGAAAAAAATGAAAATAATGATTGTAGAAGATGAAAAAGAAATAGCAGAAGAACTAAAAAACTTACTAGAAAACTCTGGTTATCAAGCACAAATACTAAAAAATTTTGAAAGATCTAAAGAAGAAATAATCCAAAACAAACCAAATTTAATATTACTAGACATAAACATTCCTAAAATAAATGGTGAAATGTTACTAAAAGAAATAAGGAAAGAATCAAATGTACCAGTAATCATGCTAACAAGCAAAACAAACGAAGTAGATGAAGTATTATCAATAAGTTATGGAGCAGATGATTATATAACCAAACCATACAATCCAACAATATTACTACTAAGAATTCAAAACATATTCAAAAGAATGGATAGAGAATACCTAACATATGATGACATAAAAGTGAACTATGAAAAAGGAACACTAACAAAAAATAATAAAACATTAGAACTAACCAAAAATGAAATGATAATATTTGTATATTTATTAAAGAAAAGAGAAAAAATTGTCAGCCGTGATGAATTAATGACTGAACTATGGGATAACGATGAATACATAAACGATAATGCCCTAACAGTAAACATAAGTAGATTAAGATCAAAATTAGAAGCATTTGGTATTAAAAACCCTATTGAAACCAAAAAGAAAGTAGGCTATAAACTACTATGAAACTAAACAAATACCTAAAAGATAAATTACCAGAAATAATAGTATTTATAATATTCTATATTTTAATAACAATAATACTACTAGCTTTTAAAAGTCAAAAAGAATTAAATATATTTATACTATTCCTATTATTAATAATGGGTTTAATAATAATATCAATAGATTATTTAAGAAAAAGAAATTTTTATAATAGTTTATTAACAAACATAAAAAATTTAGACAAAAAATACTTGTTAATAGAATTCATAAATAAACCAGAATTTTATGAAGGTCAAATATTTTATGAAATATTATATGAAACAAATAAAGCATACATAGAAAATTTAAATAACTATAAAAAAAATATAAATTCATATAAAGAATATGTAGAAGCTTGGATTCATGAAGTAAAATTACCAATATCAACAATAGTATTACTAAGTCATAACAATAAACTAGGAAACAAAATAAAAAGTCCATTAAAAAAATTGGACAACTATATAGATCAAATATTATATTATGTAAGAAGTGAAAATGCCGAAAAAGATTACATTATAAAAGAAAATAATATAAAAAAAATAATAAATAATGTTTTATTAAAAAATAAAGACGATATATTAGAACAAAATATCGAATTAAAAGTAGAAGTTTCGGAAGAAAAAGTTTTAACAGACAGTAAATGGTTAGAATTCATAATAAATCAAATAATAAATAACAGTATAAAATATAAAAAAGAAAAAAATGCTCAAATAAAAATAACATATAAAAACAATATATTAGAAATATATGATAATGGAATAGGTATAAAAGAAAGTGATATACCAAGAGTATTTAATAAAATGTTTACCGGAGAAAATGGAAGGAATAAAGCAAAATCAACTGGAATGGGTTTATATATAGCACGAGAAATGTGCAAAAAACTAGGTCATAAAATATTAGTTGAATCAAAAAAAGATGAATACACAAAAATAGAAATAATATTTGGAAAAAATGAACATTACAAAAATGTAATATAAAAAAATATTAAAAAAACGATTATTAAATATAATTGTAGTATTATTTTGTTTGAGGTGAAAAAATGAATACATTAGAAATAAAAAATATTGAAAAATATTATGGTAATAAATCAAGCTTAACAAAAGCAATAGATGACATATCATTTGATGTTCAAGAAAAAGAATTTGTAGTGATCATGGGAGCAAGTGGAAGTGGAAAAACAACCCTTTTAAATTGTATAAGTACAATAGATAAAGTAACATCAGGTCATATTTTTATAGATAATAAAGATATTACCAAATTAAAAGGAAATGCTTTAAATAAGTTTAGAAGAGAAAGTTTAGGTTTTATATTTCAAGATTTTAACTTATTAGATACATTAACAGCTTATGAAAATATCGCATTAGCTTTATCGATCCAAAACATAAACTATAAAGAAATAGATGAAAGAGTAAACAAAGTCGCACAAGAACTAGATATTGTAGATGTTTTAAATAAATATCCATACCAAATGTCAGGTGGTCAAAAACAAAGAGTAGCAAGTGCAAGAGCAATTATAACAAATCCTAAATTAATATTAGCAGATGAGCCAACAGGAGCATTAGATTCAAAATCATCCAAAATGTTACTTGATAAATTTGAAATTCTAAACAAACAATTAAATGCAACAATATTAATGGTAACACATGATGCCTTTACAGCAAGTTATGCAAGCAGAGTAATCTTTATCAAAGATGGCAAAATATTTAATGAAATCTATAAAGGTGAAAGTACAAGAAAAGAGTTTTTTGACAAAATAATAGATGTTGTAACCTTACTTGGTGGTGATTTAAATGATGCTCTTTAAGTTATCAATAAAAAATATTCTAAAAAGTATCAAAGATTATGCCATTTATTTCTTTACATTAATACTAGGTGTTGCAATATTCTATGTATTTAATGCAATAGATAGTCAAACAGCAATGTTAAGTTTAAATGCATCAACAAAACAAATAATAAGAACAATGATTTGGATTTTATCAGGAGTCAGTGTCTTTGTATCAATAATATTAGCTTTCCTAATAATATATGCAAGTAGATTTTTGATCAAAAGAAGAAACAAAGAATTTGGAACCTATCTAACACTCGGTATGAGTAAAAGGAAAGTATCAATAATACTATTCTTTGAAACCCTAATAATAGGTTTACTATCACTCATAGTAGGTCTATCATTAGGAATTGTTCTATCTCAATTCATGAGTTTATTAGTTGCACATATGTTTGAAGCCGATTTAAAAAACTTTGCCTTTGTTTTCTCAAAACAAGCCTTTATAAAAACAATAATATATTTCAGTATTATGTATCTAATAGTTATGATATTTAATACTATAATTATTGGTAAATCAAAACTAATAGATTTATTATATGGCAGTAAAAAATGTGAACAAGTAAAAATTAAAAATCCATATGTATGCACAATAATATTCATAATATCAGTACTTGTCCTATCATATGCCTACTATATGGTAACAGGTGGTGTAAAGACATTAGTTAATGGTGAAAATAAAATATTAATCCCAATTATTTTGGGTAGTGCTTCAACATTCTTTATATTCTGGTCATTATCAGGATTATTACTAAGAATATGTACAAATATTAAAAAATCTTATTATAAAGGTTTAAATTCATTTACATTAAGACAAATAAGCAGTAAAATTAATACCATGGTTGTATCAGTAACCATCATATGTTTAATGTTATTTGTAACAATATGTGCCTTATCATCAAGTTTATCAATAAAAAACTCAATGAATAAAGCCTTAAATGATTTAGTACCAGTAGATGTTGATTTATATAAAAGATATTATAATAAAATATATTTTGAAAATTTAAATTATACAAAAGAAGAAATAAAAAACAGGAATTCATCAGTAAGAGAAACATTAGAACATTACAATTTTGATTTAGATAATTATTTTAAAGATATAGTAGAATATAATATTTTTTATGATTTAGATGGTTTTTCCTTTTCTGATACACTTGGAAATACCAAAGATATGATCCAAAAAAAATATCCATATTTATATCTTGATAGTCTTGAACAAGTAATGCAAATAAGTGAATATAATAAAGTCGCTCGTTTATACAATAAGAAAGAATTTACTTTAAATGATGATGAATATATGATAGTCGCGAATTATCAAAATATGGTTGGTTTAAGAAATATAGCACTAAAACAAAATACAGAAATAAAGATATTAAATCATAAATTAAAACCTAAATATAATGAATGTAAAGATGGTTTTGTTGAAATGAATGCAAATTATTCTAATCCAGGAATAATACTTGTACCAGATAATATCATCCCAAATGTTTATGAAAATGATCATAGTATAAAAGATGATTATATAGTTTATAATCATTTACTAGCAAACTATAAAAATGATAAAAGTAATATTTTAGAAGAATTAGAAAAATATGAAAGTAAAGATGGTTACTTAATTCCTGATTATGATACAAAAGAGGAAATATATAGTAACAGTATTGGATTAGGTGCACTCGTAACCTTTATAAGTATATATTTAGGAATAATTTTCTTGATAGCATCATCAGCAATACTAGCACTAAAAGAATTATCCGAAAGTGCTGATAATAAATCAAGATTCAATACTTTAAGAAGAATTGGTGCAAGCGAAGAAATGATCAATAAAGCTTTATTCAAACAGATATTTGTATTCTTTATGTTACCATTATTACTCGCACTAATTCACTCAATATTTGGTATAAAATTCTGTAACTATGTATTACTACTATCGTTTGGTAATCAAAGCTTATTAAAAGCAATAATAATGACAACAATATTTATAATACTAATATATGGAGGATACTTTACAATAACATATATATGTTCAAAAAATATAATAAGAAGGTGATAAAATGGGGTATTTAAAAATAATAAAAGAGGCATTTATATTCTTTCCTATAATTGCCTTCTTTTTTACAATTCCATTTATATTAAATCAATATCATAAATATGGATCAATTAATAAATTAAGAGTTCTAATAGTATATTCATTTATATTATATTTAATAAATATATATTTTCTAGTAATATTACCACTACCTAGTATTGAAATTGTTAAAAATTTAACAACACCTAAAGTACAATTAATTCCCTTTAAATTTATAACTGATTTCATAAAAGAAACACCATTTGTTATAACTGATTATAAAACATATTTAAAAGCCTTAACAGACAGCTCTTTTTATACAGTGGTTTTCAATATTTTTATGTTTGTACCATTTGGTATGTATTTAAGATATTATTATAAATGTGATTTAAAAAAAACTATTTTCTTTAGTTTCTTACTATCACTTTTCTTTGAACTAACCCAGTTATCAGGTTTATATTTTATTTATCCAAGACCTTATAGATTATTTGATATAGATGATTTAATAATAAACACATTAGGAGGATTTATAGGTTATAAAATAATGGGGTTAATTACTTTTTTACCATCAAGAGAAAAAATAGACAAAAAATCTATTGAAGTAGGTAAAATAGTTTCCCCACTTAGAAGAATAGTACTTTTCATTTTAGATCTTATTTTATATGAAATACTATATATGCTTATTCATTCATTTTTCAATTATAACTTTATTAAATATATAGTATTATTTATATATTATGTTTTAGTACCAACTCTAAATAATGGATTAACACCTGCAGGTAAATTCTTAAATGTAAGAATAAGTTTTAAAAATAATGAGTTCTTAAATTTACTATTAAGAACAACAATGATGTATTTGTATTATTACTACATACCATTATCATTTGTTTTACTAAAATTAGATTTTAAAAGTGAAATATATATATTTTATTTATTAATTTTATTAATTCCTATTTTTTATTTTATAAATGTTATAATATTATTTAAGAAAAAACAAATGTTTTATGATAAAATATTAAAAACGGAATATATAAGTACAATTTAATTAAAATTTATTGAAAAAATAAAAAAAAAATGATATACTTAACCAAGATAGGAGTAGCAAAATGAAAAAAACTAATTTATTATTATATACCATTTTTTTAGTATTTGTTGTAGGAGGAGTAATATTTTATTTACTATTTGTAGATGATGGAGTTCCTAATATTGATGAAACAAAAAAAGATAATTATAAGTTTAGTTGTGAATATACAAAAGTACCAATGGATAATGTTTTTGTATATAAAACAGAAGAAGAAATTATTGAAATATTAAAAAATGGATCAGGAATAGTATATCTAGGATTTCCAGAATGTCCATGGTGTCAAGTTTATACAGTTTATTTAAATGAAGTTGCAAAAGATAGTGGTATTGAAAAAATATATTACTTAAACATTAAAGAAATAAGAGATAATAATACTGAAAATTATCAAAAAATTGTATCATTATTAAATAACATACTAGAAAATGATGAAAACGGTAATAAAAGAATATATGTACCAGAAGTAGTATTTATAAAAAAAGGAGAAATAATCGCAGGTGATAATGAAACAAGTACTATAACAGGTATTACACCAAATGAATATTGGGATAGTGAAAAAATTGCAAATTTTAAACAAAAAATAACAGGTTATATTCAAAAAGCTGAATTAAACTATTGTACATCTTGTAATTAATCTTTTCTTATGAAAAGATTTTTTATATACATTTAATAAAAAAAATGATATAATTTTATAGAGGTTAGAATTATGAAAAAAGTATGTTTTTATGTATTTATATTTTTATCATTAACTATATTTTGTGTTAAAGCTGAAACATGTAATAACTATGAAGTTAGAATAAGAGATAATCTAAGTAAAGAAGAAGTTTTGAAATGTTATGACAATTATAAAGATGCAAAAGCCGCTATGAATAATTATGAATGTGATGAAAAACATGTAAGTGTTATATATAAAAATAATAAATTAATAAATAGTAAATATGCATTTGTAAAATTAGATGGATTTTCTAGTATCTTAAACAAAGATGGATTAGGAGGTCTAACATATATTTATGAAAATGCAAATGATTATAAAAATGGGAGATATCGTTATACCTATATATCTGGAGATTGGGGTGGAGATGCTGCTTTTATAGATTATGATGAAACATATGATATGATTAAATTAAAAATAAGTGGAGCAATAGGATATGTTCGAAGTAAATATGCAAGTATTGTTCCTATTGTTGATTTATATGAAAATACAGTTTCACCTAAAATTGATATTTTATCATTAAGAGAAGGACCTAGTAGTTCATCTAAGGCTTATGGTAATATACCAAGAGGAACATATAAATATACAGATGTAATAGATGATGGAACTTATAAATGGTATAAAATAGATTATAATGGTAATGAAAGATATGTTGCTCAAAATAAAGAACAAACTTATTTAAGTGTTAATAGTGGTATTAATATAAAAACATATTATAAAACAGATAATAATTATTTTTACCATACTTATAGAACAAATGGAAGTAGAGTTCAAACACTTAATTTATCTTATTATAGTTCAGTTAAAGATATTTTAGAAAAAAATAAAAAATATTATAGTTTTGATGGAAATTATTTTTATAATGCAATTTATGATTTATTAGATGACTATAAAAATAATGTATATTTAAAATCTGTTAATAAAAATAAACCTTATTTTTCTTATTATCAATATTTACCTTTACATTCTATAACAGGATATACAGCAGAAGATTTTAATAGAATAATTACATCAAATGGTTATACTAAATTACCTGATCCTAATATTAAATATGTTGATGATAAAGGTAACTTTATAAAAGGAATTGATAGAAAAGGAATTTCTACATTATATGGAAAAGGAGATAGTTTTATAAATATTTCTAAATCATATGGTGTTAATGCTTTTAGTATTTTTGTAACAGCAGTTTTAGAAGGTGGAATGGGTACAAGTGAACTTGCAATTGCAAAAAATAATCCTTTTGGACATAATGCTTACGATAGTTGTGTATTTACATGTGCTACAAAGTATAATAGTTTAGAAGATGCTATTAGTAGTCATGCAAAAAATTTTGTTGGTTCTTATGGTATTCCTACATATGCTGTTTATATGGGTGCTTTTCTTGGAAATAAAGGTAGTGGAATGAATGTCAATTATGCATCTGATCCTTATTGGGGTGAAAAACAGACAAGAATTGCTTATTATAATGATGATAATTATGGTGGATTGGATTATAATAAAAATACAATCGGTGTTAAATTATCAAATGAAAGTGTACCTATATATAAAGAACCTGATAGTAATAGTACAATTATATATAAATTACAAAACGAAAGATATAAATACAAAACATCTAATATGAGTTTAATTGTTACTGATGCTGTTTTAGATAGTAACAATAATTTATGGTATAAAGTATATACTGAAATAGCTTTAGATGAAAATAGAAAGATTTCTTCAAATAAAAACGAATATTTATTTGAACATAGTTATGGTTATGTTGAAGCAAGTAAATTTTATGTTAAGAATAATAGACCTACTATAACAGGAATTGATAATAAAACAATTAGTTTAGGTGATTCTTTTGATTTATTAAAAGGTGTTAAAGCATATGATGCAGAAGATGGTGATTTAACTGATTTAATTGTAATTGATGGCTCTTTAAATACTTCTAAACCTGGTGATTATGATTTAGTTTATTCTGTTATTGATAATAATAGATTTAGATATTCTAAAAAAATTACAATTAAAGTAGTTGGAGAAAGTATTCCTGTTATTAAAGCAAGTACTATTACAATATCAGAAGGAAAAGAATTTAAACCTTTAGAATATGTTAGTGCATCTGATATTATAGATGGAGATATAAGCTCTAATATTGAAGTTATATTTAATAATGTAGATACTAAAGTTGTTGGTATTTATAAAGTTATATATCAAGTTATAAATAGTAAAGGAATTGTTAGTAAAAAAGAAGTTGATGTTAATGTTGTTAGTGATTTAATTCCAAATTTGTATGTTGCAAGTATGGAAACTGAAGTTAATAAACCAATTAATTTGAAGGATTATATTATTGCAAATGATAATGAAGATGGTAATTTAATTGATAGAGTAAATATAGATGGTGATATTAATTTTAATAAAGAAGGTATTTATAATATAAATATAACAGTTAGTGATTCATTTGGTCATATGGTTAGTAAAGATACAAGAGTTTTTGTAAAAAAATATACTAAAAAAGATGGTGCTTTTTATTTAAATGATATGAGTTATAATGGTAAAACATTAGATGTTAGTGGATATTTGGCAATAATTGGTATTGATAATATTGGTGATACTATGTATGATTTAATTTTCTCTGATAAAAATAGTAATATAAAGTATGTTTATGAATTAAAACCTTTTATTAGTTCTTCTTACCCTAGAGTTTATAGTGATAACAAAAATAAATATACTAATATTTGGTTTAAAGATAGTATTGATTTAAAAGATGTTCCTAAAGGTGAATATACTCTTTATATAAGAGCTAGAAAAGATAATTATGAAGCTTTAAATTTATTTAGAAATATGTTTTTATTAGATGTTGCTAAAAAGGTTTCTGATGAAGATGGTAGAGGTTATTATTTTAGAAACAATAATTATGAAAGAGAATTTCCTATGGAAGTAATTATTAGAGATTCAGGTTTGATTTCAAATGGTTCAACTAAACATTCATCAAATATGTATAATAGTGTTAGTTCAATTAATTTTAATAAAAATTTAAATATTAGTGGTTATTCTTTTAATATTAATGGTGATTATAAGAGTAATGTTAAAAGATATTTAGTTCTTGAAAATATAGATACTGGTTATAGATATACTTATGATATTGGTAGTATTAAGGGAAATCAGATCAATTTAAATGTTGATGATGGTTTTTCAAGATTATATGCTTGGTTTAATTGTAGCATTGATTTAAAAGATTTAGATAAAGGAAAATATTTATTTTATATTAGAACAATTAGTTTAAATGGAATTGATGATTATGGAGAATTAAGGGATGTATTTTTAAAGGATTTGCCTAATAAGTTTAGTTTAAATAATAAAAATTATAGTTTATCTTATAATAAAAAATCTTGGTTCCGTTTAGAACTTGTTGTCTCTTAATTTACATAAATTATAAAAAAAACATTTACAAATTTTATAAATGTTGTTATACTTAATATAGAAAGTAGGAGAAGAATATGAATATTAATAAATTGTTATTATGTTTAATTTGTATGTTATTCATTGGTAGTGTATATGCTATTGATGATTGCCCAAATAATGGTAGGGTTTGTTTTCAATATCCAACTGAGGTTAAAGCTGGTCAAGAGTTTGAGGTTACTTTACTTATTAAGAATGCTGTAGATTTAAAGTATGTTAAAGCAACAAATTTTAGAGCAGATGGTGTTACAGATAATGATACTGATGCTGCTACTTTATCAGGATTTGTTGGAACTGGTGCAAATTATAGTCCATTTAAAGCATTTAATTTAGTTACTGGTTTAGAGATGACTAATGAAAGTGGAAAAAATGGGAATGTACAAGTTTTAAAATTAAAATTTAAAGCTAAAAGTAATTTAACTACTACTGATTTAATTCATATTAGAATGGATGAAGTATTTATTGGTTCAAATGTAAATGGTACTAATACTGAAAATATTTCTAATGATGATGGTTATTGTGTTACTATTAGAGTTACAGAAGGTAGTACTGTTCCTAGTTTAAAATGCGAATATAAAGATGGAAAATATTACGATAAAAATGGTAATATTGTTACAAAAGCTGAGTATGAAAGAGATTGTGAAACAACTCCTAAATGTAAAATAGAGAATGGTAAATATTATGATAATGCTGGTAATGTTGTTACTAAAGAAGCTTATGAAGAAGCTTGTGGTAATCCAGAAACTGGTATTAATTCAACTTTAATTGTAGTAGTTGCTGGTACTTTATTAGTACTTGGTTGTTATGCATTCTTTAAAAAGAGTAAAATGTATTATTAAAATAAAAGGGGCTGTAATGAAATAGAATAATTTCATTCAGTTCTTTTTTTTGATCTTTAAATAAAAATAGCACTAG
>CAKOXR010000027.1 GCA_934130215.1 uncultured Bacilli bacterium | reverse complement strand
AAATATTAAATGTACTGCTATAGATAATAAGGATCTTGTTTTAAAAAATACTTTTAATAATATACAAAAATATAATTTATTAAATAAAATAAATATTGTAAATAGTAATGGTTTAGATAATTATAAAGTAAAAGGTAATGAAACTGTTATAATAGCGGGTATGGGTACTAATAATATTTTAGATATTTTAAAAAATGATGAATTTAATAAAATTAATACTTTAATTATTCAAAGTAATAATGATTTATATAAATTAAGAAAAGAAATATGTAAAAATTATTATATTGATAAAGAAGAAATAATATTTGATAAAAAATATTATAGTATTATTAGATTTAAAAAAGGTTATAAAAAATATTCATATTTTTCTTATTATTTTGGTTTAAGTAATAATATTGATTATAAAAAATATTTATATAAATCTTTATATAAAACATATAAAAATATTCCTTTTAAAAATTTAATTAAAAAAATTAAATATAAAATATTATTGTTAAAATTAAAAGAAACTATATAGTTTCTTTTAATTATATATTTTTTAAACAAAAAATATAGGTCCATTTATTGATTCGTTTTTAATATTTTCTACATTTGAGACTTCTTTATTAACTTTTGTTTCGTTTGATTTTTTTTTATTTTCATAATTTATAGGATCTGGTTTTCTTATTTCATTTACTACTTTAAACATTGTTTTTGCATTTTTAAAAACTGGTGAAACTTGTTTAATTAATGGAATTGTTTGATTAGCGATATTCAATACTTTTTGTGTTCCTGATAAAATGGAACCGAAATTAAAATTTCTAAAAATTCCGAATAAAGATGGTCTTGTAGGTATAACTGGATAATATGGATAATAGTTCATAAAGTCTCCTTTCAAAATATTATATGTTTTTTAATAAAAATTGTACATTTTTTTAAAAAGTATTTTAACTATTATTAAAATATGGTATAATAAATAAGAAAGTAGAGGAAGACTTATGAATAATGAGGAAAATGTAGAAATACTTGAAGAAAGTTCTAATGTTGAGGAAGTTAAACCTAGTGGTCAAAGTTTAAATGATTTACTTAAAAAAAATATAAAAAATACTTCACCAACAGAGGATACTACTATACCAAAGAAAAAAAATCTTTTTGATAAATTAAAACCTAAGATTAAATTACCTACATCAGAGTTTGTTTTAAATCCAGAAACAGATAATGTTAGATCTGATAAAAAGTTAATGTATGAATATATTGTTAAAGATCAAGATGGAGAAATTATAAAGGATTATTTTGATGCTTACAGTGTGGCTGAGGTTAATGCTTATCTTGTATCAGAGGGGTATAAAGTTTATAGTATAAAAACTGATAAATTTATTCAATCTATGTATGGTGTTTCTTTTGGTGGAAATACTATGAAGATGGATGATTTAATATTTTTCTTGACTCAATTATCTACTTATATTAAAGCTGGTATGTCTTTAATTGATTCTATTCGTATTTTAACTAGACAATATAAGAATAAAAATTATAAAAGAATATTTAAAAAGTTAATGTATTCTTTAACTATGGGTGATTCTTTTAGTACTGCTTTATCTAAACAATCAGAAACTTTTCCAAAGTTACTTATTAATATGGTTAAAACAGCTGAAATGACTGGTCAATTACCTGAGACTTTAGATGATTTAGCGGAGTATTATAATTCTATTCAAAAAACAAAAAAGCAAATTGTAAATGCTATGATATATCCTACAATTGTTTTTGTATTTGCGATTGCGGTTATTGTTTTTATAATGTTATATGTTGTTCCACAGTTTACTGAGATTTATGCTTCAATGGGGGTTAATATTCCGACTTTTACAAGGGTTGTTATGAATGTTTCTGAGTTTTTAAAGAATCATGCTTTAACTATTTTGCTTGTAATTGTTGCGGTTCTTTCGGTTTTATTAATTTTGATAAAAAATGTTAAATCTTTTAGAAAGGGATATCAATACTTTATAATGCATATTCCTGTTATAAAGGATGTTATTATTTATAGTGAGGTTGTAACTTTTAGTAAAACTTTTTCTAGTTTACTTGCGAATAATGTTTTTATTACTGATAGTATGGATATTTTAAGTAAATTATCTAATAATGAGATTTATAAAGATCTTATTTATAAAACGATAGAGAATCTTGGTAAGGGTGAGAGATTATCAATTGCATTTAAGAATAATTGGGCTTTTCCACTCCCTGCTTATGAAATGCTTGTAACTGGGGAAAAGACTGGTCAATTACCAGAAATGATGGCGAAGGTTGCTTCTTATTATCAGGAAGAACAAGAGAATATTGTTTCTAGGTTAAAAACTTTTATTGAGCCTATTTTAATTGTTTTTCTAACTGTAATTGTTGGTGTTATAATTTTATCTATTATTATTCCAATGTTCAGTATGTATGAATCAATGACTCAGTTATAGGTGTTATAATGGTTTATATTATTTTGTTTCTATTTGGGCTTATGTTTGGTTCTTTTTACAATGTTGTTGGTTTAAGACTTTCAAAGGGGGAATCTATTGTTTTTCCTCCTTCACATTGTACTAGTTGTAATCATCGTCTTAAGTTCTTTGATTTATTTCCTCTTTTTTCTTATATTTTTTTAAAGGGGAAATGTAGATATTGTAATAAACATATTTCAATAAAATATCCTTTATTTGAGTTATTAACGGCGATTTTATTTTGTTTATGTTATTACAAGTTTGGTTATAGTGTTGATTGTTTAATAGCACTTATTTTATGTTCAACACTTATTATAATTACTGTTTCAGATTTGGATTCTTATATTATTCCGGATAGTGTTTTAATTATTTCATCAATTTTAATTTTTGGTTTATTATTTTATAAATATAAATCAATACCGTTAAATAATTTATTATATGGTGTTTCAACTTTTATTTTTATGTTTATGATTAAATTGCTTGGGAATTTTGTTTTAAAAAAAGAATCAATGGGGGATGGAGATATTAAATTAATGGCAATTGTTGGTTTGGTAATTGGTTTAAAAAAGTCTGTTCTAGCTTTATTTATGGCTTCTTATTTGGGACTTCCTTATGCTATATATATTATGGTTAAAAAGAATGTAAATCATGAATTACCATTTGGTCCATTTTTGTCACTTGCTTCTTTAATATTGTTATTTATAGATATTAAGGTATTATAGATATATTAAATAAATAAGAATGTTTAAAAAACGAAAGGTTTGTTGATAACATGAAAATGGAACATACATACATACATACATACATACATACATACATGTATTAATTAATATAAAAAATAACTTTGTTGATAATTATATAGAAAGTAAAAACTATAGAAAGTCAATTTTTTTAGGATGTAATTATAACTTATTAAGGGGTGTTAATTTATGAAAAAAGAAATATTTTATTTAACTATGATGTTTTTACTTTTTTTTACGGTTAGTTATACATATTCAATATTTAAAAATACAATAGTAGGTAGTTTAACTGCAAATATAAATAATTGGTCTTTTAAAGCAAATGTAACAAATGGTGTAGTATATAATGATGGATATAAAGTAAAATTAAATGGTACAAGTGGTACTATAAGTGTAAACCTTAATACTATAGGTAGTAATAAATCTGTAGATTATAGTATTGAATTAATCGGAGATTCTTCAATTAAATATTATGAAGATAGTAATTATACAAAATTAATAAATAATAATACATATACTAGTATTTTAAATAATAATACAAGTAAAATTACTACAATATATTATAAATCTGATAAAAGTTTAAATACTGATATTATAGTAAAAATAAAGGCAAATAATATTCCTATTTATGGTGTTAAGAGAAACACTAATAGTACATCTTCATCATGGGAGAGAATTAATGACAGTGTTGGGTTAGTTGCAAATGCAGTTAAGCCTGATAATAACGATCCTAAAAATGATTTTGATAATATATATCCATGGAGTGATATAAAAAGTTATAATTATGATGCTGGTACTAAAAAAATAACAGCATGGTATGGAGACAGTAATTTCAAGTTTGATGGTTCAAATGGTGAAGTATTAACATATATACCCGAATTTTATTACAAACGAGAAGTAATAGATGATATTGAATATCAATATATATCAAAAGTAAATCAAGAAGGATTTACATATTCTAAACCATTTAGTGTTGGAAGATATAAAATAAGCAAAATGACAAGTAGTAACCAAAGTGGATTATCTGCCAATAATATGAATAATTTAATTTATTCTGAGAATGTCAAAGAACCTACAAATCCTGTTATTGATATTTTAAATTCTATTGATATCGATCCTAGTAATCCTGATCCTGACATTCCCGACTCTGGTATTGAACCTCCTGAGGATTTGAAGTTTATCCCAAAGTCAAGAAGTGGATGTTATCCTCTTACTAATAAAGAAATTTCATATTTTAAAATAAATACAGGTAGATTAGGAACAAACTTTTCTTTAATGGATTATCATTATTTTATTATACAATTACTATATTTAGTTGAATATGGAGATTATGATTCTCAAGTTGTATTAGGAAAAGGAAATACTAATAATCATACTGAACTTATAATTACATCCGGTGGTACAGATAAAATAGGTATGAAATCGGGTTGCCTTGTTGATGATGGAATGCATAGTATGATTTATAGAGGAATGGAAGATATATATGGTAATGCTTTTGAAATTATTGATGGAATAAATATAAAAGGTTATCAAGCATATATAAATTATGATTATACGACATATGAACAAAATGTATTTGATGGAAAATATCGTGCATTAGGTTATGTAAATGACAATGAAGAAGGTTATATAATAAAATTAGGATATGATAGTGCTAACCCACTAATAAGTTTACCTGTAACGGTTGGGAAAAAGGATGAGAGCGGTATAAAAGATTTTTTTCATGGTAATTTGAGCAATGAATTTCTCTTAGCTGGCGGATTATACAATAGTGAAGATTATGCTGGTTTTTGGTATTATAAAACTAAATACTCATCAGATGATGTTTATAGTGCTCGCTTTATAAGAAATCATTAAGTAATCATTTAAATTTTAATAAAAGATTAAACCTATTAATATATATTAAAATAAAAGCTGATAAATTTATCAATATTAAAAGTTGATAATTGTTATCAGTTTTTTATATATATTTTATTATAAAATAAATTAATATAAGTATAATAATTTATTAAACTTATATTTAAATAAAAAAACAATAACTATAAAGTTATTGTCTCATCAACTGAATCATCAATTACAGTCTCTATCTCATCCTTACTTGGAATAAACCCTTTCTCAGGTTCACTATCATCAAGTTCAACTAACTTTAAGATCTCCTCAATAGTAGTAATACCCTGAACAGCTTTAATTAAACCATCCTGAAGTAGAGAATAAGTATCTTTTCCACTATAAACAAGCTCTCTTAAATCTTTTCTCTCAACATTCTCATTAATAGCATCCTTAATCTCCTTATTTATAAGAAGAGTCTCATGAATAGCTATACGGCCCTTATAACCATGATTACAAGCATCACAACCCTTTTTATCCCATAACTCATCAACATCATAATTTAACTCTTTTTTAATCAAATTCTTCTCATACTCAGTAGCTTTTCTCTTATACTTGCACTTATTACATAATTTTCTAGCAAGCTTTTGCGAAATAATAGCAGACAAAGAAGCAGAAAGTAAATACCTCTCAACACCCATATCACACAATCTTTCAATAGTAGTCAAAGCATCATTAGTATGTAAAGTTGACAAAACAAGATGACCAGTAATAGAAGCACGAACCGCAATTTTAGCAGTCTCAGAATCACGAATCTCACCAATCATAACAATATCAGGATCTTGCCTTAAAATAGACCTTAAAACAGTTGCAAAATCTAACCCAATCTCACTATTAGTCTGAACCTGATTAACACCCTCAATATCCATCTCTATAGGATCCTCAACCGTAATAATATTAATATCCTCCTGATTAAGCTTATTTAAAATCGAATAAACAGTAGTTGACTTACCAGAACCAGTAGCTCCTGTTACCAAAATAATACCATTAGGAGCAGAAATAGCTTTAATAACCTTCTGTAAATTTGAATCAGTAAACCCTAAAGACTCAATACCAGAAACATGTTTACTATAATCAAGAATACGAACAACAACCTTTTCACCCTTATTAGTAGGTAGACAAGAAACTCTCATATCAACATCCTCGCCACCAATAGTAGCTTTAATAGCACCATCTTGAGGTAACCTTGTCTCAGTAATATTCATACCAGATAAAATCTTTACCCTCGTAACCAAATTATTTTTGTAACTATTAGGAACCTTAGCATAATCAATAAGTTCCCCATCAATCCTAATCCTAATCTTCATAAAATCGTCCCAAGGATCATAATGAATATCAGAAGCACCCCTATTAGAAGCATCAACAAATATTTCATTAACAATATCTACAATTGGAACATTAACAAAATCAAATTCTTTCATATTTTCCCTCTTTTTTTCTATTTACTATAGCATTTATGCCATTTTTATTATATAATAGATTTATAATAAATACAAGATAATAGGAGAATAATAATGAAAAAAAACGGATTTATGTTAGCGGAAGTATTAATAGTATCAACCCTTTTAATAGGGGTAATGGTATTTATGTATGCTCAAATAAGAACACTTACAAATAATTACAATAAAGCATTTAAATACAACACAGTAGAAGGATTATATGGAGCAAGAATAATTGAAGAACTCTTATATACAGAAAACAATTATAAAAATATAACAACAACAAAATTTGTAAATATAAATGAAATAAATCAAAAATCTTATTTTGAATCACTTGTAAAAGAACTTGGAATAAATAAAATAATAGTAACAAATAATACATCAAATGTATATAATTTTTTAAAACAAAATTATGGAAACTCAAACGGTTATCTTGGAACAAATTCTTACTATGAACCCTTTATATCATTTTCAAGTACACTTTCAAATGATGGAATAAATAGACACATAATAATATCATATAATGATAACACCTTTTGTGATTATGGAATAAGGAGGTAACATGAAAAAAAATGGATTTACAGTATTAGAGTTAATAACATCATTTGCTCTAGCTGCAACAATAGGTTTTTTCTTACTTAAAATAACAATGGTAATAAAAGATCTATACACTATAAGTTTTATAAAAACAAACATAATAAGTAAACAAGACATTATAACAGAACGAATGTATGATGATTTTTATTATAATGATATCAAAATTGCATTAAAATGCGGTAAAAACTGTATAAGATTTATATTTAGTGATAATACAGAAAAATTATTTAAAATTGAAAACAATGAAACATTTAAATGGGGAGATTTTACAACAAAACTAAAAGACGGAAGTAAATTTGAAAACATAAATATAACCATTAAAACATTTTCAAAAGGAATTGATCAAAAAGATTCATTATTATCAATTAAACTACCAATAGTAAACCCAAGTATAAAAGACGAAAACTTTGTAACTAATATAGTAGTTCCATATAAAAGTAAAAATGTTTATATATCAAATATGGACTTTAACCAAGAAAACTATGAATATTATATGGGATTAAATAATCCAGGAGCATCATATTTAGATACAGCATCAATCTTTATAGAGCCAGGAGTTTATACATATTATAAAGAAGATACATGTACAATGGAACCAGTAACACAAACATATTATGAAAACTTAAAAAGAAGAATAAAAAACGGTGAAAATGTTACAGAAACAAGAAAATTAGTCGGAGGAACATCTTGTTCTAATCTAAAGGTAAAAATAAACTATGGAGTACTGGAAGTAGATAGTAAAAATGAATATAAAACAGGCATTAAAAAAACATCAAATTCAAGAACAAATATATCAGGATCTACTGGAGAATATGATATTAATTATACTTTAAATATAAATGGAAGAGATCAAAAAACAACAAAAAGACATATAACAGTTTTTAAAACTGAAAACAGATATAAATATAATGGAACAATTAATAATAACCAAAGTATTTATGAATTTATAGCACCAGTTACAGCTTATTATAAACTAGAAACATGGGGAGCAAGTGGACTTGGAAGTAAAACAAGCTATGGAGCATATGCAACATCAACAATAAAATTAAGAAAAGATGAAAAATTATATATATATGTAGGTCAAACAAACAATTCTGTAAATGGAAGGCCAAACTTTAATACAAATTATAATAATATTAGTTTTTCAGGATATAGTGGAGGAGGATCTACTGATATAAGATTATATAGAAATGATCTTAATAGTCGCATACTAATAGCAGGTGGAGGAGGAAGTGGTTTATATTCTCAAGGAGGATATGGACTACAAGAAAATGGTGTTTCAAGTTATTATGATTCAAGAATAAGTAATAAAAGTCAAACAACATGTGCTCCAGGAGGAGGATATGGAAGTTATAGTGTTGTTAGTTGTTCTGATAAAGCAAGTGGTGGATCAAGTTTTATTAAAAAAGAATTTACATTCAATGGTATTAAAAGAACAGTTGCTACTACTGATAAATATAAAGCATTAACAATTGCAGGTAATAAAACAATGCCAAACCCTTATACTGGTTCAACTTTAAATCATGGTAATGAAAGTGATGGATATGCTATTATTACATTTGTAGGAGATACATTAAAATAAAAGTTATTCCAAAAGATATTAAACCATGTATAAATCTATATTTAATAAATTTTAAATAATTAATTTTTAAAATACTTATAATTTGAGTATGAATAGCAAGTCCACCAAATGATAAAAACATTGTTGCAAAAGAAGCTTTGAGTTTTAAAGATAAATTTAAAATACTAATACTTTTTAAACCATTTGTTAGTTCAATAAAACCAGAAATAATACTTTTATAATATATATTAATAGGTAATTTATTAAATAATGTTATTATTATTGAGTAAGTAACTAAAGAACCTAAAATAAGAAAAAGTGTATCCATACTTTCTTTAATTGAACTACTTAATAATTGTCCAAAACTTTTAGGTATAAATTTATAATTATCTATTTTATATGTATATTTATTATCTCTAATCATTAAACCAATAATAATATTAGTAAAATAGTGACTAAATAATATAATATATCCAACATTAAAATTGTTAAAAAAGTTGGAACTTATTACAATAAATATAAAAGCTGGATTAGCAAAATGACTAAACAATATTATTTTTTCACTATCTTCTTTACTAATAACATTATTATCTAGTAATTCTTTTGTATATTTACTACTACTAGGGAAACCACTAATCATACTCATTAAAAATATATTAAAACAATTAGGGTTTATATTAAATATTTTAGAAAAAATATTATTTAAAAATTTAAAAGAAAAATTGTAATTTAATACAAATTTAGATAAAATTAAAAAAGGAAATAATGATGGAACTAAATTATTTTTCCATATATCAAAAGTAATTAATATATTATTTGATATATCTTTAGAATATACAAAAATACAAAAAAAACACAAAAAAATAATAATTTTTTTCATACATTCACCATTAAAACATATTAAGGAGGAAAAAAAATATGCTTAAAAATATATTAAAAAAAATATCAAGAATTATATTAAGTAACTTAAGTTTTATAATAGCACTTATTCTTATGTTATTTATTTTTACATTTGAATTTCCCTATACAATAGCATCTCCTGGGAAATTAATTAACATTAAAGATAAAATAAAGGTTGATTCATCAAATCAAATTAGTGGTAGTTATAATATGACATATGTTGAAACAAGAAAGGTAACAATTCCAACATTATTAATTTCATATTTTAATAAATCATGGGATGTATATAAAACGACTGATTTTATTGGGGATACTATTTCTAATCATGAAAATGATTTAAGGGGTAAGATTACATTAAAGGAAAGTAATGATAATGCTATATTAAATGCTTTTAATGAAGCTGGTTTAGAAGTTAAAGTTAAGGGTGAAAAAGTATATGTAGTATATATTCATGATAATAACAAAACAGATCTTAAAATAGGTGATGAAATTATATCATTAGATGGTGTTAAAATAGAATCAGCAAGTCATTTGAGTAAACTTGCAAATATTTATGAATCAGGAGATAAAGTTAATTTTGATGTTATTTCTGATGGTAAAAAATATAAAAGATATGCTTATGTATATACAATTAATGATAAGAAAGTATTTGGTATATATGTTGCTTTAAATAAAGATTTAGAATATACACCTAAGGTAGAGTTTAATTTTAAATTAAATGAATTTGGTTCATCTGCTGGTTTAATTGAAACATTATATATTTATGATTCTTTAATTGAAAAAGATTTATCTAATGGTTTAACAATAGCGGGAACGGGTTCTATTAATGCAAATGGAGATGTTATTGAAATAGATGGTATTAAATATAAATTAGAGGGTGCTGTAAAAGATAAAGCTGATTTATTTTTTGTTCCTAAAGATAATTATGAAGAAGCAAAAAAAATAAAAGATGAAAAGAAATATTCTATTGATATAATTCCTGTTTCAACATTTGATGATGCAATATATTATTTATATAATTATAAAAAATAATTAATTTAAATTTGACACTTTTCTTTAAAGTAGTATAATGTGAGTACAGTTGGTTATAGGTACCAATTAGGGGGGTTATACTATGAAAGGAACTTATATATTTGATTATGTAAACGAAAATGAATTTAAAAAGTTAGAAAGATCATTAAAAAAATATAATATGCTTGCATATAAAAAATTATATTTTGATTATTATCCTGTTATTAAGGAAGGTAATTTTTTAGGTAAATTAATTTCGACAAATAAAAAAAATAATACTGAAACTTATGAATTAAAGTTACCAACAGATCCAACATTTGCAAAAGTACATGGTGATATTAAATTATATTATGTTGTTTACAAAGATATGAAGACAGTTATGTTAGATAAATTAGTGCCTGAAGATATTTTATCAGAAGGTCATCAATCAGAATTAATTACTTATAAAGGTGTAATGGTATCAAAAGAACATTCTGATAAAGATATATTTAAAATTAACTTATTAGGTTTATTAGATAATAACAAGTAAAATACTTGTTTTTTTTCATATAATAATGATATAATTTATTAAGGAGTAATGTTATGAATATAAAATATGAAATTGATTATGTAAATGAAAATGAATTTAAAAAGTTAGAAAGAAATTTAAAAAAATATAATATGCTTGCATATAAAAAATTATATTTTGATTATTATCCTGTTATTAAGGAAGGTAATTTTTTAGGTAAATTAATTTCAGTAAATGAAGAAAATAATACTGAAACTTATGAATTGTTACTTCCAACAGATCAAATTTTTTCTAAAATATATGGTGATATTAAATTATATTATGTTGTTTACAAAGATGCAAAAACAGTTATGTTAGATAAGTTAGTTCCTGAAGATATTTTATCAGAAGGTCATCTACCAGAATTAACTACTTATAAAGGTGTAATTATATCAAAAGAAAATAAAGATAAAGATATGTTTAAAATAGACTTATTAAATTCATTAGATAGGCACAAGTAAAATACTTGTTTTTTTTCATATAATAATGATATAATTTATTAAGGAGTAATGTTATGAATATAAATTATGAAATAGATTATATAATAGATTATATAAATGAAAATGAATTTAAAAAAATGGAAAGAAATTTAAAAAAATATAATATGCTTGCATATAAAAAATTAATTTTTGATTATTATTTCAAAATAAAAGAAGGAAATTTTTTAGGTAAGTTAATTTCAACAAATGAAGAAAATAATACTGAAACTTATGAATTGTTACTTCCAACAGATCCAACATTTGCAAAAGTATATGGAGATATTAAATTATATTATGTTGTTTACAAAGATAAAAAAATAGTTATGTTAGATAAATTAGTGCCTGAAGATATTTTATCAAAAGGTTATCAATCAGAATTAAATGCTTATAAAGATTTAATGGTATCAAAAAAACATATAGACAAAGATATGTTTAAAATAAACTTATTAAATTTATTAGATAAAAAAGGCAAAAATATTATAAATAATGAATATAATTTTGATTATATAAATGAAAAAGAATTTAAAAAAATGGAAAGAAATTTAAAAAAATATTGTATGCTAGCATATAAAAAATTAATTTTTGATTATTATCCAAAACTAAAAGAAGGAAAACTAGTAGGGACTTTAATAAATAAAAAAGAAAAAAAATATAAATTAAAATTACCAACAGATATGATTTTTTCAAAAGTACATGGAGATATTATATTAAAGTATAGAGTAGATATAAATTCAAAATTAATTATATTGGAAAAAATTGAGCCAGAAATATTCTTAAAAGGTCCTTATACAGAAATAAACACACATAAGGGTATAATGGTATCAAAAGAACATCCTGATTATGATATATATAAGATTAATCTCTTAAATAATATAAACAAGGACTAGTATTATAAGTGTAGTGTTACAATTGATGTGACACCATTTGTATATACAAAAAGCGATAAATCCGTTAAAATAGTTATTGCAAAAAAATTTAAAGAAAGGATCTATCGCTTATGACAATTATACCACAAAACAATAGATATTTACCACATGAATTAAACACAAAA
>CAKOXR010000026.1 GCA_934130215.1 uncultured Bacilli bacterium | reverse complement strand
TTCATCTTCTTTTTGACTTGCAACAGCTTTACCCATATCAATCATTCCAAGAACAATTAATATAATTGGTACACCTATTTTAATTAATTTTATTATAGTTGAAATTATATTAATTAATGAATTTGGAACATCAAAACCACCACAACTTGTAGTTCCTTCTAAAAGCCACATACTATTTTCCTCCCATAACTTCTATAACTTAATATTATTAACAAAATTGTTATCCTTTTTTACTATTTTCAAAACATTTTATATAATTAATCAATTTCTTTTAACATTAAAACTAATGGTAAATAACATTTATTATTACAAAAGAAATATTTTTTTATTAAATATCTTGAAATTAATATTTTTAATTCTTATATTACTAAAACAAGTATTATAAGAATAAGATAACAAGGTTATCTTATTCTTTACATGAACCAACAAAATGACAAATACAAGTATTCCATATAGAATCATCATTATTACTTACAATACTAACTAATAATTGAACTATTGCAACTACAAAGAAAACTATTCCTGCAGCTATACATCTTGAAATTAATATTTTTTGACCTTTTTTAATTTCATCTTCTTTTTGACTTGCAACAGCTTTACCCATATCAATCATTCCAAGAACAATTAATATAATTGGTACACCTACTTTTATTAAAGTAACAACTGTACTAACTATGCGAGTTAATTCCTCAGGAACTGATACATTTGCACATGTTGCAGTGCCTTCTAAAAACCACATATTATAACCTCCTCCCTAAAATAATCCTAAGATTTTCTTTCTATTTTCAACTTCAGTATCTTGTTGTCTATCAAATCCTAAACGGACTAAAAAAGCATTTAAAGGAATATTATGCTCATCTCTTTCATCAAGAGGAGGTAAATTATAAAATATTTTTACCCTTGCTTCATATTCAAAATCCAAGATATCCTTAGAGTTGATCAAACTTTGATTTAAAACAATTTTTTTATCTTTAAGTCTTCTAATTGCCATATTATCCATCATCATTAATCTATTTAACTTAATAACAGATGGCTCTATTAAATAAATAATATCATCACATAAATCAATAGCACCCTGACTACCATTTACATCAACAATAATAACTTCTTTATCACTATTTTTAGCGATTGTATTCCCAATTTCAGGATTTCTAACACTAATTAAACCCTTATCTTGGAAATAAACAAAATCCGATTTATCAACCTCAATAGCAACAACCGAATAATTTTTCTCAAGTTGTTTTTTCATCATATAAACTAAACTAGTTGAACCAGCTTGTTTATTAACATTCTTAACACCAAGAACATAAGCCTTATGAGCACCCTCAGTATTAATAACATTCTTAACAATAACAGTATCATCTGATTTTTGTATATCAAGTTGATGAATATGTGCTACATCCCTATAAGTATTAGGATGATTATATAAATACATAATACCATCAACATTCTTAGTAAAATTATATATACCAATAGAAACTAACTTACTCAAAAATTCACTAGAAGTAGTCTCCTCAGAATCATCCAATAATAATATAACCTTGTCCATATCAAGTAATATTGATAACTTTTGTAAAGTCTTTATATCTTTATAATTTTTTAAAGCAGTAATATCTAAAATCATTCTTTGGAAAAAGAAATTTTTGAACATACTACCAAGATCATCAGCATCAAACTCACCATCTAATCTCTTAATAACATCAATTGGTAAATCTGCAAGCATTGATTGATACTTATTCGAAACAATTACATTCATATTTTACCCTCTTTCTACCTTTCAATATAATTATACATTGTTTTTGTTTGCCCCTTTATAGGAAAATTAAAAGTTAAAATCGGTGTATCAAAATACATATAAGTAACAACAGTATAATAATAACCAATCCCTTTATCAGCACTAACTTCTTTAGTTTTATAAATACAATAATTATAATTAGAAATCTGATTAACTAAAACATACTTTTCATCATCGCCAAGTGAAGGACATGAATTATTACCATACTGAGTTAATTTATAACCAATTTTAGCAATCTCACTATCTATCTTTGCACCAACACTTTCATCATAACCAGATTCTTCAGCAATAATATTAACAATTCTTGTTTTTACCTTAAAAGCTCTAGAATAAGCAAAAGATGCAAATAAAACTAATTCTATTAAACCAATTATTGAAATAACAATCCCAACAACAACAGCAGTATTAATCGATTCCTTCATTTTTTACCTCCAATTTACCAAAATTGTATATAATAGAAGTTTTTGATTTAACAGAAAATCTAACTTCATCAATAAAAGGTAAATCTAAATAAATATAAGTAATAATTAAATACTGATCATGACTATCATGTCTAGTTCTATAAATACAATAATCATACTTTGCAGGTTCAACTGTAATTAACTCGGAATCATTCATTTCACGACAAACTTTACCATTATTAACTCTATAACCCAAACCATCTAAGTTTCTATTAATCTCATTAATAGAAATTTCATTATACCCTTCTGCTTCCTCTAAAGAAAGAGCAATCTTAGAATTTACTTTATAAGCTTTTTGATAAGTAATAATACCACCAGCAAAACCAAATACAATAAACAAAAATATTATAATTATATTATATAAATAAATACTACCAATAGATTCTCTCATAAAACCATTTCCTTCCATTTATTAACATATAGTAGCCCACATTATAAAATATGGACTATAAATACATTAATAAAATATTATAGATCTATTTACCTGTACAACTTGCATCCATTTCAACAGTACAAGCATTATTAACCCAGCTTCCTCCAGCTTCAGTACAGCAAGATCTAAGTTTTGTAGTTTTCATTAAACTATTAATAAGTGGTGTTGCAACAGCAACAATAACACCAATTAATATAATTGCAACAACAGTTAAGTTTGCCTCTCCAGCAGCCTCTTTCATTATCTCACCACCCTCTATACTTATATTATCATATTAATTTTTATTTTTCAATTATAAATTCATTAACATCATCATAGCAAATAACATAATACCCATAATACCTGCACCAGTTGCAGCAAGCATTATCATTGTTCTTTTTTCCATGTTATCAAGTCGTTCTTTATACTTATATTCTCTTGCTTTATTTTGTAATGAAGAAACCGTTCTACCAAAAGCAAGTAATTGTTCTTGTTTATTTTCTTGAGCACCTAAACTAAGCCTATATAAAAGTCTCATCATTCTCATAGAATCTCTAACAGGATATTCTGTTGCAAAATCCATATAAGGTTGAACAGAAGAATCACCATCTTCAATTCTAGCAATCAATCTTCTTAAACCAGGTTTAAAAATATCTGGAGCAGAATCAATAGATTTAGCCATTGCTACTGGAACAGTATAATGTTGAATTAAAATTTCCAAACTTTTTAAATAGTAAGGTAATAAAGTATTAATTCTAGTTAAATTCCTTTTATAATAACTTTTTAAACTAGAATATTGTGATTTAAATACTAAATATCCAATAATAACTATAACAATTACATACAAATATGACATTCTTGACCAGAAAAGAACAGTAAATAAAGCCATACAAATTATAGCATCTCTAATTCTTTTCTCGAATAGATCATAAACATTTGCTTTTTCACCATACTTCATCATTACATAAAATTTATAATCATCTTCCATAAGGAACATAAATAATCCTCTAGCATCCTTAAAGAATTTATTAACATCAATAATTTGATTATACCAAAAAACAAAGAATAAAATAATTGAAATAATAACAAATAATAAACCCGTACTCATTATTCAGCCCCCACATCTTCATTATAATATTTTTCTCCTCTTAATAAGAAGTAAGAATTTATTAAAACAACTAAATGAAGTAAAAACATTACAATAGGATCCCCTAATAATTTAATATAAGAATCATGACCTAATAAGAACTGTACTAACATAATCATTAAATAAAGAAGAATACCAAATTGCAAAAACTTTTTATGAAAAGATGCTCTATCAATACGATCTCGATAAACATTTTCAACTAACATATCTATATCATTTGACATATTATCAAGTGTTTCTCCAGCATCTCTTGCACCTTCATTAGTAATTTGATAAAACAATTGATGCATATTCTTAACAATATTATAATCATATTTATTATTGAAAAATTTAATAGATTCATCAATAGTACCATTATCATATGCCATTTCAATCATCATTTTAACATCCGTTTTAACAGGATCTTCAAGTATATTTGACTCATATACACCTTCTAATGATTTAACAAAAGCTTGAGTAGTTGCAAATTCCATTATAGTATTAGTAGTATAAACTTGAATTTGTTCAAATATAAATTCACTATATATTCTTTTACATCTTAAATAATTTAAATATGGAATAAACATTATAGTAATAATAATATATATTGCTGAAATAATTAAATTATAAAAATATAAATATGAAATTATACCAGAAAATGCAGCAAATCCTAAAACTTGTGTAACATACTGTCTAGTTGTATAATCTTGTCCCATAGCTTTTACTTGTTCTTTAACAACTTTATAGGAATAAGGTGCATATTTATTATACACATCAGAAACAGAATTAATAATATATTTATAAACATTTTCACCATTCTGTTTTCTATAAATTGCAATAAACAATAAAATTATACCAATAAGAATAAATATAAATAAAGTCATTTAGCACCTCCTATACTGCAAGTTCTTCGACATTATCAACAATAATATCCGGTAAAACTATACCTTGACTATCTAAATAATCAATCAAATATTTTGATGGTTTATTTTTAGTTATAATACCATCTTCAGTTTTTTTATAAATTGTATTATGACCTGCTACATTATTTTCATCTACAAAAAACTCTGTAACTTCTGCTATATCTCTTTTAAATCTTTTTGTATTTTTATCTTGTCTTCCTCTTATATGAACACCTAATTGTACATATCTATGAATAGATTTTAAAAACTGTTCAATATCTTGATTAGTTTCAAGTAAACTATACATACGACTTGGAATACTAGCTGCTTTATCTGAGTGAATTGTTGATAAAATATAATGTCCTGATGATATAGAGTTTCTAACAGCAAGTACTGCTTCAGCACTTCTAACTTCTGATAGTAATATCCATTTAGGATTTTGTCTCATACATGTAACTAAAACATCAGAATATGAAGCAATATTATTTGTTTTCATAGCAACTATATCACGATGTGGAAAGATTCTATCTAAATGAAGTTCTAAAGTATCTTCAATTGTAATTAATTTTTCATCTTCTTTAGTATGAGATGCTAAATACTTTAAAAATTCAGTTTTACCAGAACCAGTTTCTCCACTTATAATAATATTACAATGTCCTTGAACACATGTAATTAGAAAATCATGTATATCTAGTGTTATATAATCTTCATCTAATAATTTTTGTTTTTCAAGTCTTATTTTAGCTGGTGTTTTACGAATAACACAAGCAATACCATTACGAGCAATTGAATCATGTACAAAATTAAGACGAAGCTCAGCACTTTCAACATCCAAGAATGGATGAGCCATATTAAATGATTTTCCCATCATATTAGCACATTGAAATGCAAGTTTTTCCATAAATGTATTGTTTACATTTGGATTTTCATCTCTATAAATACCTCTTGATAAAGTTTTAATATGTACTTGTCCATTATTGCTATAAGATACATCGGTAACATCATCATTTTGTAAATAAGGAATTAGCGGTCCAAAATCAATTTGGGAAAATGCTGTATCCATTAAAATCACCCTTCATTAGAAACATCATTTTCTGGTAATTCAACAGTCTTAGAACTAATAAATTCTCTTAAATATTCAGAAGAAACTTTTTTATCTCCAACTATTTGTGAATCAGCTCCATGTGGAACAGGTACTATCTCTACACTATATTGTGTTAAATAACTAGCTTTATTTAATAAAATATTAATGTTAGATTGTAAACCAAATAACATCATAGCAGGTGATTTTTTATCTTCGCTATTTGCAAATACATCATTTCCGCTTGAATCTTTAACAGCAAGAACTTTTATATTTTCAATAAATTTACCGTAAATAATTTCTTTTTCACCAGTATCTTTATTTGTTTCTGTTGCTTTTAAATAAATATCAATATAAGATTCTGGCATTATAATATTACCAAATGTTGTTCTTATGTTAACTGGTAAATTATATAATACTTCTCCATCTTTTAATCCAATTAATGCAGAATTAGGTAATTGATCTTCTGTAATAACTGCACTTTTATAAAACATACTTCCTTTTGGAATTGCTGTATCATAATTTGAATACATTTTTTTATTACTTCCAACTATTTGACTTTTACTAGTATAAATATCACCTTTTTGTAAAACAATTGGTGCAACTGATATAACATCAATCATATCACTAGTAATTAATGTTCCTGGCAAAATTTTCTCTTTTGCAATAGGAATACCTGTAACAGGTGAAACCTGTGTTTGTATTGCTTTATTATATCCCCAATAAAGCAAGAAAATAATTAAGACAATACCAATAACTGTAACTACATTTTTATTGGTAAAAAATCTTTTGATTGAAACTAAAATATTCATAAAATCCTCCTTTAATATGGCGTTTCAAAAATCGCATCTAATTTATTCACAATGTCAAAGTTATACACATCATTTATTACAGTTCCTGATTCTACACTTGAAACTTTAATACTTACCTTAGGTGGTACTTCATTGACATCATAAATCTGTATATAATATTTTCTTGAAAGATTAGCGGTTTCCGCGAATCTTCTTATAAAACTATCAACAAATTTTTCTTCTATTATTTTTACTTTTCCATCATTTTTTCTATAATAACCTAAATCTATTGAATCCCACATTGCTGCTTCAGTTACTTCTTTTAAGACATAAAAGTTATGTTCCGATGTATTTACAATTCTTTGGAAAAAGAACACTGCTGTTAAGCATACAATTCCAACTACAAGAACAAACCATGCCCATAACGACTCTTTCATATTAACCCCCTTTTACTATTGTTAAGTACCCTTTATTAACAAGTTCTGCAACATAAGCACTTTTACAATTTTCTCCGTTTGTACATTTTAAATTTTCAAATGAACCGTAGTCAATATTTTTATTATCATTTCTTATTTCTTTTATTTTAGCAGGATCTAATTCAATAGTATAATATGGTGTTAAATTATAAACACTATTATCATCAACACCTCTATTATTGGTAATTAATTTTTCATTTCCTTCCCAATTACTTCCAGCTACTCTATTTGGAAATGGATTTTTTAAATCAACAACACGATAGATTACTTCAACACCACCATTATTGTTATTACCATTTCCTCCACCTTCATATTTAGGAACACATACACCTTCTTTACATCCTTCTACATTATATATACATGCATCTGCTTCTTCAGCATATATATCATTTGCTCCATCTGTACATTTATATTCAATTTTTATTTCATGTTCTCCAATTGCTGAATTAAAATTAACTGGGAAATTTTTACCTATTGTCATATAACGATTTGGAACAACCGCTTGAGCTGTTGAACATCTAAGATATGATTTACCATTTATATTAACACAACTAAAGAAATCTTCTACTGTATCCCAATGATATTCACTATAAATTTTTGTTCTACGAAATTTCAAAAAGTTATTTGTATATGTATAATAAGTAGAACATCCAGAATCATTATTTGGACAATTATATAATTTTAAAGGATTTGAAATACTAGTATTTCTTTCAACATAATTTTCTTTAACCATAGATGTTCCTGTTCCAACTAGTTTTTTATATTCTAAATCATTTTCAAGTTCATTTCCATAAACTTCATCATCATATTTTATATAAACTTCATCACATTTATCAACTGCTTTACTTTGATGGTTATAACAAGCAGTAGCGGCAGGTATTAATGTATTTTTGACATAATCAGCTGCTTCTTGTCTTTGTTTAATTAAACTACTTTTATACCAATCGGTCATTTTACAATCTCCATTACCTTTTAGATAAAATCCATAACCACAAGTTGCAGGAACTCTTTTATCAACAACAGTATGATAACCATTTGGATTAGTAGAATTTTTATCATTTTTTATTTTTTTATAAGATACACAATTACCATTTCTATATTTAGATGGGCTACCGCAAGCAGAATAGCTATCATTTCTTATATCATTAGTTAATGAATTAACTTTATCCATTTTACTGTAATATGCACTTAACCAACTATCTGAATCAAATACTGTATAGCAAGTCCTAACATCATCTATAAATGTTAAAACATGACCAAATCTATTTTCAAATGTAAATTTTTGTCCTTGTTTTACTGTTATTGTATTAGATTCTGGTGCAACAAACTTTTTATTATCAACACATATCTCCATACAATATCCAGAACCAACAGATTTACCAATATCTTTAAAATATTGAAATAAGCCAGCTGTTGTAGAAATTTCAGTTGGACTTTGCTTATGATCTGATGCTGATGATATTGCTCCTTCCAAGCACCCAAATGAACAAGCAAGTTTATTTGTTGGTTTTGGAGCACATCCCTCAACTTTACTTGTATCATTAAAGGTTCCTTCTTTATCTTCATCTTTATAACCCGGAATAATACTTAAATCAAAATCAGGTGGTAACTCAAAACGATATTCCTTACCAGTAATAATTCTACCATTAGCATTTGTATTAATAGCATGTTTCATTAATATTTTATAAGCATTTTCTGAACTTTCACAACCAACTATAAACCTAACAGAAATAATCTTATTTTTTTTCTCAGCTGAACTAACATTAAATATTAAACAAATAGATAATATTATACAAAATAGTTTTTTCACAAAATCAACTCCTTAAAACCCTATGTTTTTTTTCTTCATGATTATAATAGATGTACCAAGTAAAACTATAAAACTTCCAACAATTAAACCCATATATTTACCTATTCCATTTTTTTTAATAGGTTCATCTGGAATAACACTTGAAGTAGAATCTAAATTATTAATTCTTTTTTTAAATTCATCATAAGTCATACTTATATTATTCCAACGATAACAAATATCATCATTTTTATGGTTATCACATAACTTATCTTTATAATATTTATTATAATAAGGAGTACTTATAATTTTAGTATTTAAATCACCATATCCACAAAAATCATAGACATTACTTCTAACATAAAATTTATACTTATTACCTTCAGATAAATTATCAATAACTGTATCTTTATAATATTTATTACCATTATCATCTATAACATATACCATACCATTTATACCTGTAATAGAAATATTAAATATAGCTTTTTCATCTATAATTTTATAATCTAAATTAAAATTAACATTATTTGCTAAACTTTTAAGTAAAGACTTAGTAGAATAATCACAAGCATATATGTTAGGTAAGAAAATAAAACAAAGTAGAATAAATAAATATTTTTTCATCCATTTCCTCCTCATAATTATAACATATTATTTAAAAGAATAAAATACTATTTTAAATAATATTTATATACATTTCCTCTAACAGATAATTTTAAATATATATCAGAACTATCTATAACTGCTTTATCAGTTTCAAAAAAACAATAATCTGTATTATTTAAAGGTTTAATTCTTTTTAAAGGAACAATTGATTCTTTATTATCATAATATAAACTTCCATAATTTTCAATAAAATCACAATTATTACTTATAATTCTAATTACACTTTTATCATAATTTCCTGAAATACTAGGACTAACATAATAATTACTTGTATAATAAGTTTTATAAGCTTTAAAAATATAAGGAATTAAATATTTGTCTTTACAACTAAATTCATTAATTTTTAAATTAACATCATTCATAAAATCACTTTTAATTAAAGCTTCTTCATTTATTGTATAAGAACCCATAAATTCATCTTTTCTTAAATCTATATAATCTAATTTTTTTTCATAATTTTTTATTATATCTGTATAAATTAATTTAATATCTTTTAAATAAACATTAGATGGAATTTTATAAACAAAATAATAATCATTATTATCCTCTATTATTTCATCATTATAACCATTACCAAAATCAGTAAAATATTGATTATATTGTTTTAAAGGTGTATAAGTAGTTTGATTAATAAAAAGCATTAAATTAGAGGTATTAAAACTATTTTTTTTAGCTCCTTTAATTTTAATATTTGCTTTTACAATAACATAATTATCACCATTAATTATATTATCATGTATATCTTTATTATCTATAAATGCTTTATCATAAGTAATTGTATATTTTGTCGTACTGATAGTATTATTTTTAACTTTAATATATCTATTATTCTTATTATAAACATAAAAAGATCCAAATATTAAACAAGTTATTGATATTACAATAATATAACATAAAGCTTTATTTTCTAAATAAAAATATTTTATATATCTTAATAATTTATTAATTTTTGTTTTTAAAACATTATAATCAAGTTCTAAACTTAGTTCAACTTCTTCTCTATCTGTTTCATTTGTTTGTAATTTAGCAAAATCTCTTTCAAAATCAAATTTTTTTATATCAAATCCAGTAGCTCTTGTAAAAAGTAAAGCAATCATTATAGGTTGAATAAAACAAAGTGCAAATAAAATATCATGAATTGCTTTTATTTTCCTTATATCTATAATATATTTAGTCATTTGAATCATTAAATTATTCGAATAAATAAATAAAATTAAAACTATTAAATATGTTATAATTTCAGCAATATATAATTTTATACTTTTTTTCTTATATATTAAAACAATCATTACAATACTTAATCCAATTAATAATAAAATTGGCCATATAATTTGTGCTTTAGCAGATCCAATTATATAAGAACTAACTATTGTTGGATTAGCATTTACATAATCATCAAAAAATTCAAAAAGATTTATATTATTTACTATAATTATAAATGAAAGTATTAAAAAAATCATATGAAAAAACCTAAAATGTTTTATAAAAAATGCATAAGGTTTTCTAACTATCATATTATCACCTATTCTCTAAAATTATTATACAACAAATTATAAAAAAAAGAAAGAAAAAATATTTGTTTTTATGTAGCTGGAACACCTATAAAAGAATTTTCTTTTTTTTGAAAATAAAATAATAATATTGTTCCAACTATAATTAAAATACTTCCAAATAATTTAATACTATATAATTGTTTTTTTGATTCATCAATATTTTTATATGAATTATAGTTTCTAATAACAAAATATAAATAAATTAATATAGTAATACTTAAAGTAAAATCAAATATTTTTTTTGATTTATTTTTTGAGTTTATATTATTATATTTTAAATAATCTTTCATTAAATAATCACCAATAATATTTAAAATACTTAAACATATAAAAATAATTAATAAAAAATCTTCAAAATTTAGTCTTTTTATTTCATCTTTATTCATAATTATATTATATTAAACTATTTACAAATTAAACATAAATAAAGTATAATAAAATAAACTTACAAGGAGGAATTTTAATGAAAGTTTTAATATTATCTTGTTCAACAGGTGGTGGTCATAATGCATGTGCTAATTATATTCTTGATGAATTAAAAAGAAGTAATATTGATTGTGAATTTAAAGATTTTTATGATGTTGTAAATAAAAAACTTAAAAACTTTTCCGAAAAAGTTTATTTATCTACATTAACTGGAAATGGTAAAGTATTTAAAACAGTTTATAAACTAGGAGAAGTATATAGTAAAACTAATTTAAAAAGTCCTGTTTATTCTATTAACAAACTTCATAAGAAAAAATTATATGATTATATTATAAAAAACAATATTGATTTAGTTGTAACAACTCATATATTTCCAGCTTTAACATTAACAGCACTTAAAAAAATACCGTTTTTATTAGTTATTACTGATTATACAGCATGTCCTTTTATGGAAGAAACAAACCCTAATTATTTTATAATTCAAAAAGGTATTGAAAAAGATTTTATAAATAAAGGTATTAATGAAAATAAATTATATAAATCTGGAATACCAGTTTCAAGCAATTTTATAAAAACTGCTAAAAATATTAAATATAATTTAAATATTGAAAATGAAAAAACAATTTTAATTATGTTAGGAAGTATGGGCTTTGGAAATATTAACAAAATAATTAACAATTTATTAAATATTGATAATACTAAAATAATTATTGTAACAGGCTCAAATAAAAAATTATATAATGAATTAAAAAGTATAAAAAATAATAAATTAATAGTTTTAGGTTTTGTTCATAATATTAATGATTTAATATATTCATCTGATATTGTTATATCAAAACCTGGAGGTTTATCTTCAACAGAAATAGCATCTATAAATAAACCTTTAATTCATGCTTTTGCAATACCAGGTGTAGAAACATTTAATGTAAACTTTTTCTATAATAATAAAATGAGTTTAAAATGTGATAATGAAAAAGAAATAGTTAAAACTGTTATAGAATTATTAGATAATGAAAATCTTCAAAAAGAATTGGTTAAAAATCAAAATAAATTAATAAATAAAAATTCTGCTAAAGATTTAGTTGAATTAATTAAAAAATTTGAAAAGGGGGCTGTAATGAAATAGAATAATTTCATTCAGTTCTTTTTTTTGCTTTTTGTTTAACATATGGAAACTTTTCTGCT
>CAKOXR010000025.1 GCA_934130215.1 uncultured Bacilli bacterium | reverse complement strand
GCAATAACTATTTTAACGGATTTATCGCTTTTTGTATATACAAATGGTGTCACATCAATTGTAACACTACAATATTTAAGTATTGATTTTGAATTATAAGTTGCAAAAGTAAACAAAATATTTTATAATATTATTGGAAGGTGAATTATGAGCTCTACTTATAAAATGGCAAAAGAATTTAAAAAAAAATATCCTCTTACTGTTGCTTGGAGGATAAAAGAACATTGTAAAATAATTGATATGCACTTAAGTAAAAACGAAGAAATATTATATCTATTTTTAGGTCAAAAAAATATGCATCCTTTTGATTTTGTAAATACTAATGTAGTTGCTATTACTAATAAAAGAATAATGGTAGCAACCAAAAGATTAGTATTTGGATATTTTTTTATAAGTATTACACCAGATATGTATAATGATATTACTATTAAAAAAAGTTTAATTTGGGGTAGTGTTATAATAGATACAGTTAAGGAAAATGTTTATTTATCAGATATTGATCCTAAAGCATTGCCTGAGATTGAAAATAATGTAACTGATATAATGAGAGAAACTAAAAAGATTTGTAATATAGATAAGTGCTAAGCACTTATTTTTTTGGAGGATTTATGAAATTATCAACAAAACCTAAATTAATTTATAACAAAAATAAAGAAACAATAGATTTTTGCTTTTATTTTCCAATAAAAACAGATTATAAAAATATTCATTATGTTAGATTACTTGATTATATACTTTCAACAACATCAAATAAATATAAAGATAGTTCTTTATTTGAGAAAATAAAGAAGCAAAAATTATTAATAAATAATTCAATATATTTAGATAGTAATGAAGAAACATCTTTCATTGTGTATTTATTTACTATTCCAAAAGAAAATATAATAAATGATTATAATATTGATGAAACATTTGAATTTGCTATATCATTAATAACTGATCCATATATTGAAAAAAATAAATTTAATGAAAATAAGTTTGATTATGAAAAAAATTATTTTGTTTTAAGAAATAAAAATATAATGAATGATCCTATAAATAAAATGAATGAAGAATTTTATAAAATTGTTGATAAAAATGAATATTTTGGATGTAGTTATATAAAAAGTACAAAATTACTTGATGATATAACAGCTGAAAGTTTATATGAATTTTATTTAAAAAATATAAAAGAAAATGAATGTTTAAAATATGTATATGGAAATATAAATTATAAAAAATTAAATCAATTATTTAAAAAATATTATAATTATAACTATAATATTTTAAATATTGATATTAAAAAATATAAGGTTATACCTGATAGTAAATGTATTAATATAACTAAAAAAGTTTCACTTGAACAAAGTTATATATATTTAGAATACAAAGTTAAAGATTTTAAATTAGAGGATAAACTTTATTTAAAAATAATTTGTAATTTTTTACAGGGTTCTAGTAATGATCTTCTATTTAAAAAATTAAGAACTGAAAAAAATATCATTTATTCTTTTTCTTTAATGAAGTATTTAAATTCAGGAATATTTATAATAAGAGCGGGAATTGATTTTAAAAATAAGAATGAATTTATTAATTCCGTAAATGAAGTTTTTAATAAATTATGTAGTTTAGATTTTATTAAAGAATGTTTAAATAACTTATTAGAGGATTTAAAGTATGATTTATTAAGGGAAGAAGATAGTGAAAATTATAAATTAATTAATATAATTTCTAATGACCTAGAGTATGATACAATTAAAGATAATTTTGATGAATTTAAGAGTTGTGATATTAATAAAATTTATGAATTATTAAAGAAAATTGAACTTAAAAATATAGTTTTCTTTAGGAGTACAAAATGATTAAAACACATAAAAAAGTATTAAAAAATGGTTTAACATTATTACTTGTTCCAGATGATACAAAAAATATAACTTATTGTGAATTAATAGTTAAATTTGGAGGAAGTATTAGAAATTTAAAACTTAAAAATAATATATATTCTATTCCTTATGGACTTGCTCATTTACTAGAACATAATATTGTTGAAAATAGTATTTATGGTAATTCTATTGACTATTTTAATAAATTTCATACTAATTTTAATGCTTGTACAACTTATAATACAACAAGTTTTTATATTGAAACAGTTTATGATTTTTATTATAGACTAGAAGAATTAATAAATATTGTTAATAAACCTTTATTTACAAATAAAATAAATGATATTAAAAAACCTATTTATGAAGAAATTAGAAGAAAAAATGATATTTATAATTATAACTATATAAAATCATTAAATGAATGTATATATAATAAAAATTATATAAATATACTTGGAAATATAACAGATGTTAAAAATATAAAAAATAAAGAACTAAAGTTTATTCATAATTTATTTTATAAACCAAAAAATCAAATATTAGCGATTTCTGGTAATTTTAACATAGATAAAGTTATTGAAATAGTTCAAAAGTTATATAAAAATAGCAAAAATATAAATTATAAAATTACAGATTGTAAAGAAAAATATAAAGTTAATATTAAAGAAAAAACTATTATTGAACCTAAAATGGATGAACAAGTTACAATAAGTTTTAAAATACCTTCTAAAGAGTTTACTAAAACTGAAAAAATTAAATTAACTTATTATTTAGGAATTTTCTTAAAATATAATTTTGATGATAATTCTGATAATTTTAAAGAAGTAACAATAAAAAAATATTCTTTAACTAGTTTTAATAAAACAATTGATAAAATTCTTGATAATATGATTGTTTTATCTATTAATTTAATGACAAATAATTTTGATGAATTTAATGATATTGTTTTAAGGTCTATAAATAAAATTTTTATCCCCTTAGAATATTTTGAACTTGAAAAAAGAATTATTTTAATTAATAATATAAAAAATAGTAATAAAATAAATTATGTATTTGATAAATATCTTAAAAATTATTTACATTTTAATTATTGTAAAGTAGAAAATATTAATTTTATTAATAATTTAAATTATAAGGAATGTATTGAATTACTAAAAAGACTTGATTTTTCTAATTATACAATCGTTAAAGAAGTGAGGAAGTAATATATGGAACCAGAAAAGTTTGGGAATTTAATAAAAGAAATAAGAAAAAAGAATGGTTTAACTCAAAATGATTTAGCACTAAAATATCATGTTACATATCAAGCTGTTAGTAAATGGGAAAATGGTAAAAATTTACCTGATATGGCATTAATTAAACAAATTGCTCAAGATTATGGAGTTAGCTTAGATGATATGTTAGGAGTTAATAAAGTTAAAAAAAATCATATTTTGATAATTTGTTTAATTATTTTATGTGTTATATTGGTTTCTATTTTTATGAATTCATCAGATTACAAATTTAAAACTTTATCATCATCTTGTGATAATTTTAATTTATCTGGTAGTATATTTTATAATAATAATAAATCTGCTATTCATATTACTAATATAGAGTATTGTGGAGAAAATGATAATACTTTGTATGATCAAATATCTTGTACATTATATGAAAAAAATAAAAAAATAATAAATGAAGTTAGTAGTTGTAATAATGGATATAATATAAAAATTTATGATTTTTTAAAAAATGTTGATATTGAGGTTTCTTCTTATTCAAATATTTGCAAAGAATTTAATAATAATAGTTTATATTTAGAAATTAATGCCACTAAAAATAATAAAGTTACAAGTTATAAAATACCTTTAAAATTAAGTGATACATGTACTAAATAATAACTCAACTTATATTTTAGTTAATTCAACCTTTAAATTATTGATAAAATTTATTTATTAATTTAAAATTTAAAATGAAGGGAGAATAAAATGAAAAAATATATTGTTTGTATTTGTTTAGTAGTATTTTGTTTAATTACATTTTTACTTACTACTAAAGCAAATAAGTTACCGAAACCAGAAGTTACTAGTGGTTTAAGAGGTGAATTTGGGATTGATAAAAATATAAATGAAAAAACTATTGATAAATATTTAAATCGAAATGATTCAGTTTATCGTGATATGAGAATGTTAAAGGATCCAGGTAATTATGAAGCAATTGGTGGAGATTCTTATTTATCTGGATTTATTAAAGGATTTGAAGTAGTACCATTTCCATATATTGTTAATGTTGAAAATTTACCAAATGAAGTTGGAAATACATATCAAGGAAATACTTTATTTACTTTAAAAGATGGTGTTTATAAACCAAATTATGAAGAGTCTTATGATGTTTTAGAATATTTGTTTCCTAAAGATAAAAATATTTTCTTAGTATGTGGTGGTGGTGGTTATGCTGGAATGATGAAATCATTATTAATCACATTAGGTTGGGATCAAAATAAAATTTATAATATTGGTGGATATTGGTATTATGAAGGAAATAATAAAGTTAATGTTAAAAATGGAAATAGATATGATTTTTATAAAGTATTATATCATAATATAGATTTTGATGAGATGAAAAAAATATGAAAAAAATAATTTTAATTTTAATTTGTATAATAATGGTAGGATGTAATAAAAAAGAAAAAATATATTTAGATAATAATTATTATAATGAAAGTAAGTTTGTTGAAATTAATCATAATGAATTACCAAATAATAATTATATTGTTTATATTTATAATAATTATTGTTCATTAAAAATACCATGTGATTCAATTTTTAAGAAAGTTATGGATAAATATAATTTAACTTTTTTAAGTTTGCCTTTTGAAGAAGCAAAAGGAAGTTTTATTTATTCAAAAGTTAAATATGCACCATCTATTGTTATTGTAAGTAATAAAAAAATTATAGCTTATTTAGATGTTAATAATGATAAAGATTTAAATAAATATCAAAATGAAAAAGAATTCGAAAAATGGCTTAATAATTATATTTATTTAAATAAAAAAATATAGTTTATTAAAAATTATTAAAAATTTAATAATCTATTTAAAAATTAAAAAATTTTTGTTAAAATATATTTGAAAGAAGGCCTTTTATGAAAAAAGCAGTTGTAATATATAATCCAAAAAGTGGACTTGTTAAAAATGTAAATCAAAATTTAAAAGATATTATAACAAAAATATTTAATGAATTTAATTATGAAGTTAAAATAATTATAACAGAATATAAAGGACATGCTGAAGAAATAATGCCTATTTTAGAAGATGATATTGATTTGGTTATGTCATTTGGTGGTGATGGAACTTTTAATGAAGTTATAACGGGTAATGTTCAAAGGAAAAAAATGATTCCAATTGCACATATTCCATCTGGAACAGCTAATGATATAGGTGCTATGTATGGATATACAAGAAATATGAAAAATAATATTAGACTTGCTTTAGATGGAGAAAGAAAAAATATTGATATATGTACTATAAATGAAACACCTTTTGTATATGTTGCTGGATATGGTAATTATACTGCTGTATCTTATGAAACAAGAAGAAAATTTAAAAAATATTTAGGCTATTTTGCTTATGTTTTTCGTGCTATAAAAGAAGCTTTTAAAAAACAAAAATTACATCATATTGTATATGAAGTAAACAATGAAAGATATGAGGGTTTATTTTCTTTAGTTTTAATAACAAATGCTACTAGAGTTGGTGGAATAGATAATATATATGATGATGTTAAATTAGATGATGATCAATTTGAAGTATTATTTTGTAATTTACTTAAAAAAAGAGATATTTTAAAAACTTTAGTTATGTTGGGAAGAGAAAATATTAATAATGTTCCAGGATTATTTTTCTATAAAACAAATAATATTAAAATAACAATAACAGATCCTAAAGCATGGACACTTGATGGTGAAAAATTTAAATTAAGAACAAATACTTATGAAATTAAAAATACATATAAAGTTCCTATTCAATTACCAAAAAAGAATATTAAAAAATTATTTATTTCAAAATAAAATCAAGTTAAAACTTGATTTTTTATATTATTTCATCAATTAAGCCATATTCTAATGCTTCATTTGCAGTCATATAATTATCTCTATCTGTATCTTTTTCTATTAATTTAATACTTTTTCCAGTATTTAAAGATAATATTTTATTAAGTTTATCCTTAATTCTTAAAATATGCTCCGCTGCTATTTTTATTTCTGTTGCTTGTCCACTTACACCACCTAATGGTTGATGAATCATAACTTCGCTATTAGGTAATGCATATCTTTTTCCTTTTGATCCACTACTTAAAAGAAAGGCAGCCATACTGGCACATATACCAATACAAATAGTTGAAACATTACTTTTTATAAAATTCATTGTATCATAAATTGCCATACCTGATGTTACACTTCCACCAGGTGAATTTATATATAAACTAATATCATTATGATTTAAAGAATCTAAATATAATAATTCACCAATAATTATATTACTTGTATTATCATCTATTTCACCATTTAATATAATTATTCTATCTTTTAATAATCTTGAATATATATCATAAGCTCTTTCTCCACCATAACATTTTTCTATAACACTTGGTATTAAGTTCATATTCACTCTCCTAATAATATAATAGAATAAATTTTATAAAATATTCAAAAAATTATATGACAAAATTAAAAAATTTGCTATAATAAGTATGGGAGGATAAAAAATGTCAAAATCAATTACAATTACATATAAAGATAAAGAAAATAAATATCCTGTAGGTACTACATTATCTGAAATAAGTAAGGACTTTCAAAATGATTATAAATATCCTATATTAATAAGTGAAGTAGATAATGATTTAAGAGAATTAAGTGATGATTTATTAAAGGGTGGTCATGTTAAATTTTATGATCGCTCTTATAGTGTTGGATTATCAGTTTATGGAAGAACATTGCAATTTATATTAGTTTATGCTTTAAAAAGAATAGATTCTAAAATTAAACTTAGAATTGAAAATTCTATTGATAAAGGTTTTTATTGTGAATTACAAGGTATAGAGTTAAATAAACCTTTAATTAATAATATAGAAAAAGAAATGAAAAAAATTGTTAATGAAAACTGGAATATTATTAAATTTAATGTTAGAAGATCTGATGCTATTGAGTATTTTAAGAAAAGAAAAATGAATGATAAAGTAAATGTTTTAAAATATATAAGTAATTCATATATAAGTTTATATCGAATTGATGATGTTTATGATTATTTTTATGGTTATTTAGCAGATAGAACTGGTTTAATTGATGAATTCAAATTAAATTATATTAAAGATAAAGGATTTGTAGTTAGTTATCCAACTATAGAACATCCGGATGTTACTTTAGATTATATACATCATGAAATGTTATTTAATAAATTTTGTGATTATAAAAATTGGAGTAAGATGCTTGAAATTGAGAATGCTTCAGATATTAACAATTATGTAACAAATGGAGATTTTACTGATTTAATTAATTTATCGGAAACATATTATGAAAGTCAATTGAGTGATATTGCTAGTAAAGTTTCTTCTAATAAAAAAATTAAGATTGTTTTAATAGCAGGGCCTTCTTCTAGTGGAAAAACAACAACTGCTAAAAAATTAAGTATTTATTTACAAAGTAAGGGTTTAAAAACTCATAGTTTATCTACAGACGATTTTTTTGTTGAAAGAGAAAATACACCTAAACATAAAGATGGAACTTATGATTTTGAATGTGTTGAAGCTGTTGATATAACTTTATTTAACAAAACACTTTTAGATTTATTAAATGGAAAAGAAGTTAGTTTACCAGAATTTAATTTTAGATTAGGTATTAAAGAATATAAAGGAAAAAAATTAAAATTAGGTGATGATGATATTGTTATAGTTGAAGGATTACATGCTATTAATGAAAAACTAACACCTGCTATTGAAAGTAAAAATAAATATAAAATATATATAAGTCCTTTAACTCAAATAAATATTGATAATCATAATCGTATTCATACTAGTGATATTAGAAGACTAAGAAGAATGGTTAGAGATAATAATTTTAGAGGCTACACTGCTAGTGATACATTAAATTCTTGGAATAGTATAAGAAATGGTGAAGAAAAGTATGTATTTCCTTTTCAAGATGAAGCTGATGTAGTTATAAATTCATCATTATTATATGAAATAGGTGTTTTAAAATTATATGCGGAACCTTTATTGTTTTCTGTTAAAGAAAATGAAAAATGTTATCCAGAAGCTATAAGATTAATAAATTTTTTAAGGAATTTTTTAGCAATACCAAGTGAAAATGTACCAAAAGATTCTGTTTTAAGAGAATTTATTGGTGGAAGTTGTTATTATGAAAAAAATTAAAGGAGGATTGTTATGATAAAAGTAGCAATTAATGGTTTTGGAAGAATAGGAAGATTAGTTTTTAGAATAATGGAAGAAGATCCTGATTTTGAAGTTGTTGCAATTAATGATTTAACAACTGCTAGTGAACTTGCTTATTTATTAAAATATGATACTTCTCATAGAAGTTATAGAACTAATGATATTAAAGCTCAAGATGATTATTTAATAGTTGGAAATCATAAAATAAAAGTATATTCAGAATTAGATCCTAAAAATTTACCTTGGAAAGAATTAGAAATAGATGAAGTTTTTGAATGTACTGGTCATTTTGTAGCCGTTGATAAAGCTTATAGTCATATTGAAGCAGGATGTAAACATGTAATTATATCTGCACCTGCTAAAGGAAATTGTAAAACAATTGTCTATAATGTAAATCATCATTTATTGGATGGAAGTGAAAAAATAATATCATGTGCATCTTGTACTACTAATTGTTTAGCTCCAATTTTAGATATATTAGATAAAAAATTTGGTATTGAAAAAGGTTTTATGACTACAGTTCATGCATATACTAATGATCAATCAATTTTAGATATTTCTCATAAAAAAGGATTTATGGCAAGAAGAGGTCGAGCAGGTGCTGCTAATATTGTTCCGTCTTCTACAGGTGCTGCTAAAGCTATTGGTTTAGTTTTACCTAATTTAAATGGTAAACTTGCTGGAAGTGCACTTAGAGTTCCTGTTACTGATGGATCTGTTGTTGATTTAACTTTGGAACTTAAAACAAATGTTACAAAAGAAGAAATTAATAAAGCTTTTTATGATAATCAAAATGAAACAATAAAAATAACTGATGATCCAATTGTTTCAAGTGATATAATTGGAAGTACTTTAGGATGTTTAGTAGATTCTCTTTTAACTAATGTTTTAGATGATAATGGTAAGCAATTAGTTAAAGTAGTTGGTTGGTATGATAATGAAATGGGTTATAGTAGTCAGATGGTTAGATGTGCTAAATATTTAGGAGGTAAATAATGCCTCTTTTTACAAAGAAAAATGGTTTTACTTTAGTTGAGTTAATTGCTATTATATTAGTGCTTAGTATAATTCTTACAGTTTCTTTTACATCATTAAATAAAACAATTGAAAATTCAAATGAAACAGAATATAAAACATTAATAAATAATATAGAACTTGCAACGGAAAACTATGTTAATTTACCAGGTATATATCGTATAGTTGATGATAATTTAAAAAATAAAGGTTATTATATTGTTAATATGAATGATTTAGTAAATGCTGGTATAATTGATGAACTTCCTATAAATCCAAAAACTAAGAAAAAAATGAAAAGTGGGAAAATAACTGTTAATAAAAATAGTAATAATGAACTTGTTTATAAGGTAGAAATAGAGTGGAATAAATGAATCTAGAAAATTATGATTTAAAAAATAAAAAAGTAATAATTAGATGTGATTTTAATGTACCAATAAAAAATGGTATTATAGAAGATGATAATAGAATTGTAGAATCTTTACCAACTATTAAGTATGTATTAGAACAAAATTGTAAAATTATATTAATGTCTCATTTAGGAAGAATAGAAAATAATTTAGATAAAGAAAATAAATCTTTAAAACCAGTAGCTGATAGATTAAGTGAATTATTAAATAAAAAAATAATATTTATAAATAAAACAAGAGGTATTTTACTTGAAAATGCTATTAATAATTTAAAAAATGGTGATATTTTATTAATGGAAAATACTAGATTTGAAGATTTAAACGAAAAAAAAGAATCAAAAAACGATCCTGAATTAGGTAAATATTGGAGTAGTTTAGGCGATTTCTTTATAAATGATGCATTTGCCACTTTACATCGTGCTCATGCATCTAATGTTGGAATTGCTACATATTTACCTAGTTGTTTTGGGTTTTTAGTTAGGAAAGAACTTCAAATATTTGATGAAATTTTAAATAATCCTAAAAGACCTTTAACTGTTATAATTGGAGGATCTAAAGTATCTGATAAAATAGGGATTTTGGAAAATTTGATAAAAAAAGCAGATTATATTTTAATTGGAGGGGGAATGTCTTTTACATTTTTAAAGTCAATTGGATATAATATTGGTAAATCTTTATTTGATGAAGAAAAAGAAGAATTTTGCAAAAATTTACTTAAAAAAACAAATAAAATTATATTACCAACTGATAGTTTAGTTGCAAAAGATTTAAATGAAGATTCTAAAGTTGTTATTAAAAAAATTGATAATTTTGATAATGATGATATTGGATTAGATATAGGACCTTTAACAATAGAACTCTTTAAAACTTATATAGATAAAAGTAATACAATTATATGGAATGGACCAGTTGGTTATTTTGAAATACCTGCATTTTCTTCTGGAACAAAACAATTAGCGGATTATATTACAAATAAAAAAATAATTTCAATTGTTGGTGGAGGAGATACAGCAAGTGCTTTAATAAGAATGGGATTTAAAAATAAATTTACTCATATTTCAACAGGTGGAGGAGCATCTTTAGAACTTTTGGAAGGTAAAAAGTTACCTGGAATTGAGGTAATTAAAAATAATGAAATTAATTGTCAGTAATTTAAAAATGTTTTTAAATGGTTATGAAATAAAGAACTATTTAGAAAAATTAAAAAATTATGAAAATAAAAATATTGTAATATGTCCATCAACTATTCATATTCCTTATTTTTTAAGTTATAAATTTAATGTTGGTATTCAAAATATAACTTACAGATCTAATTTAAATCAAACAGGGGAAGTATCAGCTTTACAATCTAAAAATTTAGGGGTAAATTATGTAATAGTTGGTCATCATGAAAGAAGAAAAATGTTTAATGAAACAAATAAAGAAATTAATTTAAAAATAAAAGAAGCGATAAAAAATAATTTAAAAGTTATTTTATGTGTAGATAATTTAGATTTAAAAAATGAATTAAAAGAATGTTTAAAAGATATTAATGAAGATGTTATTATAGCTTATGAACCATTAAATATAGTTGGAACAAATTTAATAGAAGAACCTAAAAATATAGAAAATGTAATAAATTATATAAAAAGTGAATGTCCAAATGTTAAAGTTTTATATGGAGGAAATATTAATTCTTCAAATATTGAAAACTTAAATCAAATACCAAATATTGATGGATATTTAATAGGTTTATCATCAAGTAAAATTGATGAATTTATTAAAATAATAAAATATGTTAACAATATATGATAAAATATGACAAATTCCGGCAAAACTAGCTAATATACACCCCTAGATTTATAGAAAAATTGTAGTATAATTATTAGTATAGTTGAAAGGAATGAAAATGAAAGATACAATAAAAGTTCTAATAGTCGATGATAATGTAAGTTTAGTCGAAATGATAAAAGAGTATTTTAAAAACAATAGTAAAATTAAAGTAGTATTAGAAGCTTATGATGGTAAAGAAGGAATTGAATTAATTGATTCTAAAAGAAATGAATATGATGTTATTATTTTAGATTTGATTATGCCTAAAAAAGATGGAATGTATGTATTAGAAGAAATGAAAACCAGAAAAATAGATAAAAAGGTTATTGTTGCTACTAGTTATAATGCAAGTGAAGTCATAAGAGAAGTATCGGAATATGGAGTAAATTATTTTATTTTAAAACCTTTTGAATTAGAAGATTTAGAAAAAAGAATTATTGAAGCATCAAATAAAAAAGAAAGTAAATCTATTGATTTTGAAAGTCATAATTTGCAAATATCAATTACAAGGATGTTACATGAATTAGGAATACCATCTCATATAAAAGGATATCAATTTTTAAGGGAAGCAATTAATATAGTATTTGATAGACCTGATGTTATTGGTGGTATTACTAAAGAATTATATCCAGAACTTGCTGGAAAGTATGATACAACTGTTTCTAGAGTTGAAAGAGCAATTAGACATGCTATAGAAGTTAGTTGGAACAGAGGATCTTGGGATATGATGGAAGAATTATTTGGTCATAGTGTTGATATAGATAAAGCAAAGCCAACAAATTCAGAATTTATTGTTACACTAGCTGATAAATTAAGAATGGATTTTCATAAAGTAAGTGCATATACCTAATAAGTAGATGCCTTTTTTAATTTTATTAAAAAAATAATTTACAAATTTTTAAAATATGGTATAATACATTTAAAGCAAGGAACAAGAGGAGTAAATTATTTATTTTTTAAAGAGAGCAAATAATGGTGGAAGTTTGTAAAAATGATAATTGAATGTAGCTTGGGAGCCTTATATCAGAAAGTATAGTAAGATATAATGTTTGTCGCATTAAGACATTAAGGTAATAGAAATATTATAAAATAAGGTGGTACCACGATTAAGTCGTCCTTTGGGATAACTTATTTTTTTTTGGAAAGGGATTGTTATGTTAGAAAAAAAATATGATCATAAATTAGTAGAAGATGGAAAATATAAAATATGGAAAGAAAATGGTTATTTTGAACCTGGTTCAAATAAAAAACCATTCAGTATAGTTTTACCTCCACCTAATGT
>CAKOXR010000024.1 GCA_934130215.1 uncultured Bacilli bacterium | reverse complement strand
GCAATAGCTCTAGTAATAGCTTGTCTTATCCACCATGTAGCATAAGTTGAAAATTTGTATCCTTTAGAAACATCAAATTTTTCAACAGCTTTCATTAAACCAATATTACCTTCTTGAATTAAATCCAAAAATAACATACCTCTACCAACATATCTTTTAGCAATACTAACAACTAATCTAAGATTTGATTCCGCTAATGTTCTTTTTGCGGCTTCATCACCTGCTATTATACGATCTGCTAGTTTTAATTCTTCATCAAGTGATAATAATTTTATTTGACCAATTTCTTTTAAATACATTCTAACAGGATCATCTATTGTTAGATTTTTTGTAATAGCAGTATCATCTAATAATAATTTATCAACTGAATCAGAAGAAGAATCTTCATCTTCTTCGGAAATAACAGCTATATTATTTAAATTAAATGTATTATATAAATCATCAAGTGCATCACTATCTAAATCTAAACCCTTTAAAGAATTTGCTAACTGTTCATAAGTTATAAAACCTTTTTCCTTTCCTTTTTTTACTAATTCTTCTTTTCTTTCTTCATAAGTTTTTATCTCGTTCATCATTATTCTCCTCTACCATTTAAAACTGCAATCTTTTTAGCAAGTTCAATTTTTTCATTATAATCTATAGATTCTTTCATTTTTTGTTTTAAATTATTAATTTCCTTTTTTTTATTGTATTCATCTATACAATTAATATAATCTTCAATTTCTTCTTTTGTATAATTTTCTTTTAAATTTTGTTTTGTTATTTCTCCTACTACTTTAATTAAATCAGTATTATCTCCAATAAATGTTAGAAAATCAGCAACATTTATATTACCATATTTATGATAAAAAATGCAAATTTGTCTTACTAAAATTCTATATTTTTCAGTTGGTAAAAATATTTTTTTAACTTCATATTGTAAAATTACTTTACAATCTTTCAACATATAATAAATTAAATCAATTTCAGCTTTTTCATACTTTTCTAAATTAATCTTTTTTTGTTCTATTATATTTGGTTTAATAGTATCTGTTTTAATTAAATTTTTAATAAAATTTATTTCTAAATTAGAATCAACAGCTAGTTTATTTATAGAAAGTTCCCTTAAAACAGGATCTTTTATATTATCTATATCTTTTATCATTTTTTTAACATACTCTGCTTTAGATGTAGTAGAACCCATATCAAGATTTTTTTTATTATAGAATTCTTTAAATTCTACAACACTTAAAGGATGATTTAATTTATCTTTAAATGAATCAATACCATTATTTTTTATATATTCATCAGGATCTTTACCTTTTGTTTGATCTAAAACAACTATACTTGGAAAAACATTGATTTTTAATAATTCATTAGTACAAGCATTAGCAGCCATTATACCAGCGGCATCACCATCAAAACATAATATAATATTTTTAGCCATCCTACTTATTAAAAGAGCATTTGTACTAGTTATAGCAGTTCCCATTGATGCAACTACATTTGTTATACCATGAGTATAAGCACATATTACATCCATAAAACCTTCCATAATAATAACTTCATTTTTTCTACGGCATTCATTTTTTGCTTTATGATAATTATATAATAATTCACCCTTTTTAAAAATTTCTGTTTCTTTACTATTTATATATTTAGCTGAATCTTCATTATTAAAAATTCTACCACTAAAACCAACTACTTTTCCATTTAAATCCCATAAAGGAAACATTATTCGATTACGATATATATCATATCCTTCTTTAGTACTAAGTCCACTTTTTATAATATCTGATTCACTAAAACCTTTTTTTAATAAAGCATCTGTTATATTACCTTTTACTAAAGATAAACCAATTCCAAATTCTTTAATTATATCATCATTAATACCTCTTTTTTTTAAATATTCTTTAGCACTTATTCCTTTTGTTGTATTTAAATTTAATTGATAAATTTTGGATGTTAAATTATATATATCATATAGAATACTTTCTTTTTTTAAAGGTTTTATTTCATCTATTTTAACATCTATTCCCCCTATTAAAGCAACCTTTTTAACAGAATCAATAAATGTTATATTTTCATAATCTTTAATAAACTGAAATACATTTCCTGTAGCTCCACATACAAAACATGTATAAATTTGTTTTTCTTTAGAAACACACATACTTGGAGAATGATCATTATGAAAAGGACAAATTCCAAAATAATTTTTACCATGTGCAGTTAAATTTATATATGAAGATACAACATCTACTATATCAACACTGTTTCTTATTTCTTGTAATTCAGCATTTGAAAACATACAATCAAACTCCCTCTATATATACTATACAACAAAAAAATGAAAAACCCTTTTTTTTCATGAAAAAAAATGAAATTTTTTCATTTTTTCGTAAATTTATCTAAAATTCGTTGTCTTATTGTCATAAAATCGTATTTTACATACTTTTCAATATCTCCTTTAGAACCACTAGTTCCAAAGTTATCTATTGTTATTAAATAAGAATTATCATACACAAATTTTTCCCATCCCATACTTGATCCTGATTCTAAAACAAATGTTCTATAACCTTTTGGGATAAGTAGATCTTTATATTCTTGGTTTTGCATATTATATATTTCCATACATGGCATACTTACTACTCTTAAATCTAGTTTATATTTATTAAATAAATCATTTGCTAGTACTAAAGCTAGATTAACATCTGTTCCTGTTGCTATTATAGTTCCATGTAATTTAGTTTCTTTTCTAACAATATAAGCTCCTCTACCACACATTCCAGCATCAGATGAAGGTATTATAGCTGTTTGGTTTTTACTTACAATTAAAGCACTTGGATTATTGTTAGTATTTAATATAATATTCCAGCACCCTATTAATTCTTTTATATCTGCCGGTCTAAAAACAAAAAGGTTTGGAATTGATCTTAGATTAGATAATTGTTCAACTGGTTGATATATAGGGCTTGCTATATTTGATTGCACATTATCATGTGTAAATATATAAGTAACAGGAAGGTTCATAAGTGCTGATTGTCTTATTTGTGGTTTTACATAATCACTTAGAGCTAGATAAGTTGATCCAAATGGTCTAAATCCACTAATTGCAAGTCCATTTAATATAGCTCCCATTGCTGTTTCTCTATTACCAAAATTTATATTTTTTCCATTATATCTTCCATCTGTTATAGAAATACTTTTACTTATTTTGGTATTTGTTTCATTTACTAAATCACAGCTTCCACCTATAAAATTAGGTAAAACTGATGATATTTTATCTATTACCATTTGATTACTTAATTTAAGTTCTTGTTTACTATTTATATCTATATCCCAGTATAATCTTAATAAATCAATATTTATTTCATTTTTAAATAAATAATCTATCTTTCTACGATCTCCTTTTAATACTTCTTCAACATATATTTTATAATTATGTGACCATTCTTCGTATTTGTAACTACTTCTATCTAATAATCTTTTACGGAAATCTTTTACAGCTTCATCATTTACATAAAATTTATCAAGTGGTAACTCTAATTTTTGTTTTAATTGTTCAATATCTTTGGGTTCTAATGGTTTATTATAAATTTCATTAGATCCAGCAAGTAAAGATCCATCCCCTAGTATTGTTTTTATTTCAATTATTGATGGCATTCCAGATGATTTTGCTTTATCAATTGCTTTATCTATTTGAGTTACATCATTACCGTTTTTAACGGTTTCTGTGTACCATCCTAGTGCTTTAAATTTATCTAATGTTTTTTCTGTAAATGTTATTGATGTATCTCCATCTAATGTAATATTATTTGAATCATATAAAACTATTAAATTATCTAAATTTAAATTACCTGCTAAGCTTGCTGCTTCATTTGTTATTCCTTCCATCATATCTGTTTCAGTACATAAAACATATATTTTATAATTAATTAATGATCGATCTCGCTCAATTCTTGTTGATGATGGTATTATATATTTTGTTTCAAGTATTTTTTCTCCAATTGCCATTCCAACTGCTTGAGCAAATCCTACTCCAGGAAGACCTGTACTTATATCAATTCCATCTGTTTTTAAATAATCTGGGAATCCTGGTGTTCTTGAATTAAATTTATAATATTTTTTTAGATCATCAATTAATAAATCATAACCAGCATAAAATATCGTTGCATATAATGCAGCAGATTCTAGACCGGGTGATAGTACAAAACGGTCTCTATTTAACCATTTAGTATCACTTGTACTTATATTAAGATGTTTACTATATAATGTATATAAAATAGGTGCAGATGATAATGATAATCCTGGTGATCCGTTTCCTGCTTCTTCAATCATGTCAAGTGCTAAACTTTTAATGTTTGCTATTATTTCTTTATCCATAATTATTACCTCTATTACATTTTACCAAAAAAAAGCAATAAAAAAAAGATATATTTTATTTATTTTACATTTTTTATTCATTAAAATCGTTTGTTTTACTATCAAAATATGTTATAATTAATTAAAGAAGGTGATTTCATGGAAGATTTGACATATAAACAAAAAGAAATACTTGAGTGTGTTAAAAAATTCATTTCTGATCATGGATATCCTCCTACTGTTAGAGAAATTTGTAAACTTCAAAATATTGTTTCTCCCGCTACTATTCAAAATCATTTAAATAAATTGGAAGAAAAAAAATATATTAAAAGAGATCCTAAAAGAAATAGAGCAATTGAAATACTTGTTAATAATGATAATATAGTTAGTATTCCTTTATTAAATAATAATGAATTTATTTTTGTTCCTAGTTTTATGGTTGATTATAATAAAGATTATTATGGATATATTATGGATTATAATTCTTGTGAAAACAATATTTTTATAAATGATATTATAATTATTGAAAAACAAAAAAATTATAATATTGGGGATATTATAGTATATATAGATAATTCTTTAGTTGTTTTAGAGAAAGCAAAAGATAATCATATTAAAAAAATTGTTGGTAAAGTTTCATATTTATATAGAAAAATAAAGTAAGGTTTTCCTTACTTTTTTTATAAATTTTTTCTTTCTAATTTTCTATATCTCATTTTCCATATATGTCTATTTTTACTTTGACTATATACTCTATATGGTATATAAAGTTCAATTATATCATCATTTATTATAAAACTTGATTTATATATATTATTACTTATTTCTTTTAATTCTTCTAAATAAGTATTTATTAATTTTGGTTTTTCAAAATTTATACCATCTTTTGATTCCGTATAAAATAATTTATATTTTGTCATAAATATAAATATATATTTATTATTTATATACTGTATTTCACCATGCCATATTTTATAATTAAAATTTGGTATAGTTATAGGATCTGTAAAATGTATTAAATCATTTGATTCAATATATTTTATTTGGTTATTATAATTTATATACCATATTTTATATTTTGAATCTGTTTTTATAACAGATAAACTCATATATTGTTCTGTTGGTTTTGTATCTAATATTAATTTTTCTTCACTCCATTTTATTCCGTCTTTTGATTGTTTCATATAAATATAATTAAAACCATCTTTATTTGTAATATTATTTAATTTTGATAAAGTTTTTCTATAAAAAAGTTCAAAATGATCATTATCATATAATAGATATGGATCAGAATAATATGATCCGTCCCAATATTTACTTGGATAACCTGTTATTGGATTTTTAATATTTTCAGGCTCTATAAAATGGATTCCATCATTTGATACAACAATTTGAGGATTTTCATAAAAAGCTGTATTATTAGGGTATGGTGTACTTACTAACCAGTATTTATATCCATTTACTGGTTTATCAAAATATAATACTTTAGGATGAGTTGTTTCATTTGACTTTTCATATGTTGGTATTGTAATCCATTCATCAATTGAAATTGTTTTTTCTTTAATTATTTGTTCTTTCTTTTTATATTGAATTATTTGTTTTTTGTAAATATAAGAATACAAAAACCCCATATTAAATGTAAATATGAAAGCAAGACCAATAAAAAATATAGTTAGATTTTTTTTCATTTATTTTCCCCTTTAAAAAAGGTGCTTTTAGCACCACTGATTTAGAATCCTCTTCTTCTTAAGAATGGTGGTAATTCATCTGCATCATCTTTAGTATCTAAATCAACTCTTTTATATAAAGGTTCTGTTTTTTCATCAAAACCAGTTGCTATTACTGTTACTATTACTTCGTCATTTAGATTTTCACTTATAATTGCTCCAAATATAGTATTTATATCTGTATTAGCACTTGTTCTTACAACTTCTGCTGCTTCTTCTACTTCAAATAGTGTTAAACTATTTCCTCCGGTAACATTTATAATTGCATCTGTTGCTCCACTTATACTTGTTTCAAGTAATGGACTTGATACTGCTTGTTTTGCAGCTTCAACTGCTCTATTTTCTCCTGTTCCAATACCAATACCTATTAAAGCACTTCCTCTTTTTTCCATTACTGCTTTAACATCTGCAAAGTCTAGATTTATTAATCCCGCTACTGCAATTAGGTCTGATATTGATTGAACACCTGTTCTAAGTACATTATCAACTTCTCTAAATGATTCTAATAATGGTGTTGTTTTATCTATCAAATCTCTTAATTTATCATTTGGTACAACAATTATTGTATCAACATGTTTTTTTAATTCTTCAATACCTGCTAGAGCATTTTCCATTCTTCTTTTACCTTCAAATGAGAATGGTTTTGTTACTATTCCAACTGTTAATGCTCCTAAATTTTGTGATATTTCTGCTATTACTGGTGCGGCACCTGTTCCTGTTCCTCCACCCATTCCACATGTTATAAATATCATATCAGCACCTTTTAGTGCTTGCTCAATGTCTTCTTTAGATTCTACTGCAGCTTCTTTTCCTATTTCAGGTTTTGATCCAGCACCTAATCCATGTGTTAGTTCAATTCCTAATTGTATTTTTGTTTCTGCTTTAGATTTTTCTAATACTTGTTTATCGGTATTTGCGACTATAAAATCAACACCTTGTAATCCTGATTCTATCATTCTTTGAACAGCATTATTTCCGCCACCACCGACACCTATAACTTTTATTTTTGCTAATTGATCCATTTCTAATCCAAACATACTTTTCCTCCTTATTCGTTAGCAAAGAAATTTATTACTTTACTAATCATGGTTTCATTAGTATTTTTACGAGGTGATGACAAAATTGTTTCATTTTCATTATCAATCATTGTACTATTTTCACCTTTTAATTTTAACTTATTTATGTAATACACTGTATTACCTATTACAGATGAGTACCTATTATCTGATGCTCCTAATAATTTAACTTTTCCAAGGTTTGCACTTCCTCCTAGTACTTGTTTTAGTAAAACATCAAAATAATTAATATTTACTGTACCTCCTGTAATAATTATATACGAAAATTGTTTATCAGTCAAAGAATATATTTCTTTTTTAATAAAATTTAGTATTTCTTCTAGTCTTGATTCTACTACTTCGCTTACTTCTTTTTGATTTAATTTTATATTATTTATACTTATTATATCATTTTCACTTGCAAATTGTGATTTTGCGATTGCAAATTTTTCTTTTATCATTTCAGCTTCATTTAAATCTAGTTTAAATATGTATGATAGATCATTTGTTACATTAGCTCCTCCCATTTGTAATATGGAATTTTTAACGATTATTCCTTTATTAAATAGTGATACTGTTGTTATATTATGACCTATATTTACAACCATACCAATGGTATTGTTTATTTTTTCGTTTTTAAAGGCATATAAATCCCCTATTTCGTTTATTGATATGTCTTCAACTTCAATTCCTAGTTTATCAAATAAATTTATAACTGAATAAATATTTTTTTTAGGCATTGTTATTAATACAGCTCTTACAAATAGATTTTTTCCTTTTTTTCCTTTAGGATCGAATAGTAGTGATTCATCATCAACGGCAAAATCTATTGGTATTACTGTTAACATTTCTTTTCCTGGTTCAATATTACCTTTGGTTGCTGTTTGTAATACTTTTACTACATCTGGTCCTGTTACTACTTTATCAATGCTTATTTTTCCTCGGACAACATTAAAATCAGAAAAATATGAAGGAACATTTACAATTACTTTATTTATTCTGATTCCAAGGTCATTTTCTAATTCACCTATTGCTTTTGTTACTGATTGTAAAGCTAGATCGAAGTCAATTATAACTCCTTTTTTTATACCTGTGCTTTTTACTGTAGAGGAAGCTAGTAGGTTTAGTTTTCCATTATATAATTCACATGTTAGTGCTTTTATTGTATCACTTCCGAGATCTATACTTGTATAAATATGCCTCATATACCTAACCTCTCCTCCTACTATTTATAATTATACAATATATTTTTTAAAATGGGAAGTAATTTTTATAAATTATTAAAAATGTTTTAAAAAAATGACTTTTTGTCATTTTTCTAGTTTTGGTTTACAAGTTAATTTATTATCTTTAATTATTGCAGTTACTTTAGTTTTTTCTTTAGAATATTTTTTAAATGGTTGGATATTAAAATTATATATTGTTTCAATATCTTTTAAAGTTAACTCAAATTCTCCTTCTTCATTTAATTCAGTATAAATAGTATTACAGTATTCAATTAATTTGTTTTTTAGTTTTGATTCATTTATATTATTTATTATTAAAACTATTGATATAATTAAAATTACTAAGATAATTGCTATACATATTTTTTTCATGGTTTCCTCCAAATTTATAGTATCATATTATTTATTTTTATACAATATTTAAAGAAAAAAAAGGATTAAAAATCCTTTATTTCTTTAAATACTACTAGAACATATTTCTTTTTATATTTAGAATAATTTGGATGAGTACTACATGCTTGTAATATCAGTATATTATCGTTTTTATTTAATTCTATATCTGTTTTGTGAAATGATTTATTTTTAAGGGAATATAAATGATTAATATATTCATTTTCATTATAATTAACTTTCATATAAGAAAAGTCTTTATATTCAACAAATACTGAAAATACTTCATATTTTCTTAATTTGTTTTCATAACTTTTAAGTAACAAATATTTATGATTTTGAAAAAAATCTTTATCATAATATTCTTCTAATATATCAAATGGCATTTTTAAATAACTATCATTATGTCCATAAATTAATATTTTTTTACTTGTATTTATATTAGTTCTATAATCCATAAAAATAGATCCATTTATATTATATTTTTTATTTGGTAATCTTCTTAAATAATAATTATTATCAATAGATTGTAATACTGGAGCTTTTAAATTAGTATTTAGTATTTCTATTGTTCCTATTATATCATCATTATTATTTTGTTTTCTTAATTCTTCAATTTCTTCTTTATATGATGGTTTATTTATAATAATTATATTTTCTTCTTGTTCATATTTTCTTAAATTATTTAAAAGTAGAAATATACTTAAAAATATTAAAAGTAACAAATATATTTTCTTTTTCATAAATCCCCCTTTTTAATAAAAGGAATCAAATGATTCCTTTTATTTTCTAGTTCTCAGTAGTTGTATATTTTTTTAATAGATAAGCAATTACTAGTAGTAAAAGATAATTTGAATAGTTAAAATGATTTACTCCAGTATCTGGTGGAACTGGTATATCTCCACCTTTTGGTGATTCATATACATATGTATATTCTTTAACTTCAAAATCAATTGTACTTGTTATTGTTTCGCCTTCTAGTTTTGGAATGTTTGTATCAACTAAAATATTTCCTTCGTAAATTCCGTTAAATGCATATTCTTTTACATATCTTAGTTCTGTTTTAAATTCACTTCCAATTTTTCCAACATATTTAGCATCTGTTAATGAAACATTTTCAAAGTTTGGTAATAAATTACCGTTTGTATCATATGCTGCTTTTGTAAATGGTATGTAATTATCATCAACTTTTACAACATAGTGAACAATTACTTCATTTTCACCTAATACATAATATAATTTAACAACTTCGTTTCCTTCTATTACATATTCTGGGTTAATTGTTTTGCTTTCGTCATATTTATAATTTTTATATTCATTTACAGTATATGTTATTTTGCTTTCATATAAAGCATCCATTTTATCAGTATCTTTTAATATAAAATTACCGTCTATTGTTTCTAAATAATGTTCAACTGTATATGAATAATTATTTCTTGTATAATATACATAAGCTACATTTTTATCTTCATTTATTGTTATTGTTTCACTTGATTTGCTATCATATGTAAATCCTTTAAATTCTTTTGCATTTACATTTATAACGGCTTCATAATTTGCAGTATCTGTTTCTATACCTAATACATTATTTGTATCTTTCTCTAAATGAACTATACTATATTCATAAGAGTTTCTTGTATAATAAATGTTTGCAATATTATTTTCTGTGCTTATAACAATAGTTTCTTTATCTTTACTATCATATGTAAATCCTGTAAATTCTTTTTCATTTACTTTTATTATATCTTCATATTTAGCTGAATTTGTTTCAACATCTAATATATTATCTGTATTTTTTTCAATGTGTCTAATTATATATTCATAATTATTTCTTGTATAATATACATAAGCTATATTTTCTTTTTCATTGATTATAATAGAATCTTTATCTTTACTATCATAAGTAAAGCCTTCAAATTCTTTTGGTTCTACAGCTATAACTTCTTCATAATTTGCAGAATTTGTATCTTGTGCTAGTAATTTATTTGTATCTTTTTCAACATGTTTAATTGTATAATTATAATTATTTCTTGTATAGTAAACATAAGCTATATTTTCTTTATCACTAATTTTGATAGTATCTTTATCTTTACTATCATAAGTAAATCCTGTAAATGTTAATTCTTTAACATTTATAACAGCTTCATAATTAGCAGAATTTGTTTCAGTTTTTAAAACATTTTCTGTATTTCCTTTTTCAACATGTTTAATTGTATAATTATAATTATTTCTTGTATAGTAAACATAAGCTATATTTTCTTCATCACTAATTATAATTGAATCTTTATCTTTACTATCATAAGTAAAGCCTGTAAAGATTTTAGAATTAACTTTTATTGTATCTTCAAAATCTGCAGTTCCTTCTTCAATACCTAATAGTGTTTCAGTATTTTTTTCCATATGTTTAATTGTGTAATTATAGTTATTTCTTGTATAGTAAACATAAGCTATATTTTCACCATCAGTTATTTCAATTGTTTCACTTGATTTTCTAACATATGTAAATCCTTTAAATGTTAATTCATTAACATTTATAACGGCTTCATAATTAGCAGAATCTGTTACAGTTTTTAAAACATTTTCTGTATTTTCCTCAACATGTTTAATTGTGTAATTATAGTTATTTCTTTTATAGTAAACATAAGCTATATTTTCGCCATCAGTTATTTCAATTGTTTCACTTGATTTTTTAACATATGTATAACCAGTAAATTCTTTAGAATTAACATTAATAGTTGAATTATAAGAAGCTTCTTTTGTTTCTACATCTAAAATATTTGATTCATTACCTAACTCTACATGTTTAATTGTGTAATTATAGTTATTTCTTTTATAATAAACATAAGCTATATTTTCACCATCAGTTATTTTAATTGTTTCACTTGATTTTCTAACATATGTATAACCAGTAAATTCTTTAGAATTAACATTAATAGTTGCATCAAATAATGCTTCTTTTGTTTCTACATCTAAAATATTTGATTCATTACCTAACTCTACATGTTTAATTGTGTAATTATAGTTATTTCTTTTATAATAAACATAAGCTATATTTTCTTTATCACTAATTATAATAGATTCTTTATCTTTATAATCGTAAGTAAAACCTGTAAAGTTCTTAGAATTAACTTTTATTGTTTCTTCAAATTTTGCAGTTCCACCTTCAGTATCTAATACAGTATTTGTACCTGTTTCCATATGTTTAATAGTATAATTATAACTATTTTTTGTGTAGTAAACATAAGCTATATTATTTTCTTCATCAATTACTATTGTTTCACTTGATTTTCTAACATATGTATAACCTGTAAAGTTCTTAGATTTAACTTCAATAGTTGAATTATAAGCCGCTTCCTTTGTTTCTTCATCTAATATATTTGATTCATTACCTAACTCTACATGTTTAATTGTATAATTATAATTATTTCTTTTATAATAAACATAAGCTATATTTTCTTTTTCACTAATTGTAATTGAATCTTTATCTTTATGATCATAAGTAAAACCTTTAAAATTTAATTCATTAACAGGAACATTTTCTTCGAATTTAGCAGAACCTGTTTCATTTTTTAAAACATTATTAGTACCTAATTCAACATGTTTAATAATATAATTATAATTATTTTTAACATAATATACATAATCTTTATTATTTTCTTCATCAATTACAATACTATTTTTTGATTTACTATTAAATGTATAACCTGTAAAACTTAATTCCTTTACTTCAATTATATCTTTATAATTAGCAGTATTAGTTTCTTCTTTTAATACATTACTAGTATTATTTAATTCAACATGCTTAATTGTATAATCATAATTATTTCTTGTATAATATACATAAGCAATATTGTTATCTTCATCAATTAAAATAGAATCTTTATCTTTGCTATCATATGTAAAACCTTTGATATCTTTTGATTTTACTTCAATAGATGTACCATAATTTGCTTTACCATTATCAGTAGCTAGTACATTTTCTGTATTTTTTTCCATATGTTTAATAGTATAAGCATATTCTGGTTGAACCCAGTACACTTCTGGATTTTTAGTAGATTCTTTAACTTCACCTAAATTATCCCAAGTATAAGTAAAGTTATCATTTGTATTATGCCAACCAGTTGTTGAATTCTTATCAATTTGAATTTCAAATTTACCAACTTCTTGCCATTCATTAGTAGTTTTGTCTAATTTTAAAGTAATTTTTCCATCATTATCAGTATCACTTTCTGATGAAAAAGCTTTACCAATATTATCTACAATAACTAGATTCTTAGCAGCTGGTGAATAAACAGTTGTACTTGATACAATATCTTTTAATTTATCAACTATATTATCTTGATTTGATGAAACATAATGTTGATCATCTGTTGCAATTAACTTTAAAATTGAAGCAGCAGTTGAATTCTTATAAGGATGATTATTTCCTAAGTCCCATCCTCTATAAATAATATCGTTTGATAAATCATAACCAACTGTGAAAATCTCTACATTGCTTTCTTTTAAAGTATCAGCTGAAGTAACTGAATAATCAATAGTATAATAATCAGTAGCACGACCATTTCCGTATTGTCCATTCATACCATACTTAGTAGGAGCACCATCACTTATTAAAACAACATACTTTTTAGCATCTTTTTCTATTTTATCACTAGAAAGTAATGTTTTTGCTGTTTCTAAACCAGCATATAAGTTAGTAGCACCTTCATTT
>CAKOXR010000023.1 GCA_934130215.1 uncultured Bacilli bacterium | reverse complement strand
GCAATAGACATTGTTAATTCAATATTTAAAGGAAAAGATTTAACTAAAGTACAAGATCATACAATTAACTATGGTTTTATAGTTGATAATAATAATACAATAGATGAAGTATTAGTTTCTATTATGAAAGCACCTAGAACTTTTACTAAAGAAGATGTTGTTGAGATAAATTGTCATGGAGGAATTATAGCAAGTAATAAGATACTAGAACTTCTACTAACACATGGTGCTCGTCTAGCAGAGCCAGGTGAATTTACCAAAAGAGCATTTTTAAATGGTAGAATAAATTTAGTTGAGGCAGATGGAATAATGGATATGATAAATGCTAAAACAACAAAAATGAGTTCTATGGCAATGCAAAAGATAAATGGAAATACAAGTAACCAAATAAAAGAATTAAGAAAACTTTTAATAAATTTAATAACTAATATTGAAGTTAATATTGATTATCCAGAATACTATGATATTGAAGAAATGACAAATGAAAAAATTGAGAAAGGTATGAAAGAAGTTAAATCAATATTAGAGCAAACTATTAAAAATTCAAAAGATGGTAATATTATAAAAAATGGAATTAATGTTCTTATTTTAGGTCGTCCTAATGTAGGAAAGAGTAGTTTACTAAATGCTTTACTTGAACAAGATAAAGCAATTGTAACTGATATAGCGGGGACTACTAGAGATATTGTTGAAGGAGAAATAACAATAAATGGTATTGCTTTAAATATTATTGATACTGCTGGTATTAGAGAATCAGATAATTTAGTTGAGCAAATTGGTGTAAATAAAAGTATTAAGATGATAGATAAAGCAGATTTAATTATATATTTATTAAATAATAATGATAATTTTACAAATGAAGATGAATCTTTAATTAATAAAATAATTAATAAACCATATATAATATGTATTAATAAAATTGATTTAGAAACCAACTTAGTAATTCCATCATTTATAAAAAATCCTATAAAGATGAGTATTCAAAACAAAAAAGGAATCGAAGAATTAAAATTAAGAATAATTGAAATGTTTAATTTAGAACAAATAGAATCAGCAGATTTAAATTATATAACAAATCCAGAACAAATAGCAAAATTAAATAAAAGTCTTATTCTAACAAATGAGGTATTATCAAAGGTTAATCAAACTACTGTTGATATGTTAGAGATAGATATAAGAAAAATATGGACTTATTTGGGGGAAATACTAGGTGAATGTTACGATGAAGAACTGTTAGATGAACTATTTTCTAGATTTTGTGTAGGGAAGTGATATTATGGAATATGAAATAATAGTAGTAGGTGGAGGCCATGCTGGTATTGAAGCAGCACTTGCATCAGCAAGAAAAAATCATAAAACTCTTCTTATTACATCAAATATAAATAATATAGGGGATATGCCTTGTAATCCATCTATTGGAGGATCAGCAAAAGGTATTGTTGTTAGAGAAATAGATGCTTTAGGTGGAGAAATGGGCCGTAATGCAGATAAATCATTACTTCAAATAAAAATGCTTAATAATGCTAAAGGTCCAGCAGTTCGTGCCTTAAGGGCTCAAGCAGATAAAATAACATATCCAAAAAATATGTTAAATACATTAAAAAATACTAATAATTTAACAATTCAAGAAGGAATGGTTGAAGATTTAATAGTTGAATCTAATATAGTTAAAGGAATTATTTTAGATTCTGGAATTAAAATAAATTCAAATATAGTTATCTTAACAACTGGTACATATTTAAAATCAGATATAATGATTGGTTCAAATAGAATAAGAAGTGGTCCTCATTATGAAAAACCTAGTAATTTTCTAAGTGATAATTTAAAAAAATATGGTTTAAAGATTATAAGATTGAAAACTGGTACTCCTCAAAGAATTGATAAAAATTCAATTGATTTTTCAAAAACGGAACTTGAATTAGGAGATAAAGAACCTTTAACTTTTAGTTTTGATAATATTATATATTATGATGTAGATAACCAAGTTCCTTGTCATTTAACTTATACTAATAGTAAAACTCATGATATTATTAAACAAAATATTAATAAATCTAGTATGTATGGAGGTTTAAATGATGTAACTGGTGTAGGTCCTAGATATTGTCCTTCAATCGAAGATAAAGTTATGAGATTTAAAGATAAAGAAAGACATCAATTATTTTTAGAGCCTGAAAGTATTTATTATGATGATATTTATTTACAAGGTTTTTCTACTAGTATGCCTAAAGAAATACAAGAACAAATGGTTCATTCATTACCAGGACTTGAAAATGCAAAAATATTAAAATATGCATATGCTATTGAATATGATGCAGTTTATCCTACTCAAATGAAACCATCCTTAGAATCAAAAGTAATAGAAAATCTATTTACTGCTGGCCAAATTAATGGAACATCAGGTTATGAGGAAGCTGCTTGTCAAGGATTAATTGCAGGTATAAATGCTTGTTTAAAACTTGAAAATAAAGAACCATTAATTTTGAAGAGAAATGAAGCATATATTGGAGTTTTAATTGATGATTTAGTTACTAAAGGTATTAGGGATCCATATCGCTTATTATCTTCAAGATGTGAATATCGTTTATTGCTAAGAAGTGATAATGCTGACGAAAGATTAACTCCAAAAGGTAGAGAATTAGGTTTAATTTCAGATGAAAGATATAATCAATTTATAGAAAAGAATAATTCACAAAAAAGTTTAATTAATCTTTTAAAAAATTCAAAAGTAACTCCTCGTAAAGATGTTCTAGATTATTTAAGCAATTTAAACTCTGCAACATTAAAAGATGGAATTTCTTTATATGATTTATTAAAAAGACCAGAAATAAAAATAGAACATTTAGAAAGATTTATAGATTTAAGTGATTTTTCTAAGGAAATAAAAGAAAATGTTGAAATAAAAATAAAATATGAAGGTTATATTAATAAAGTTAATAAAGAAATAATTGATTATGAAAAATTAGAGTCAAAGAAAATTCCTTCAGATATCGATTATGATAAAATAATTAATATAGCAAGTGAAGCAAAACAAAAATTAAAGGAAATAAGACCAGAAACATTAGCACAAGCTCTTAGAATAAGTGGTGTTAATCCAATTGACATTTCACTTCTATCTATATATATAAAAAAGGAATATCAAAATGGAAATAAATGAATTTGTTGAAGAATTAAAAAAAATAAATATTAATTTGTCTAATGACCAGTTAAATAAATTAGACAAATATTATAATTTGGTTATAGAAAAAAACAAAGTTATGAATTTAACTGGAATTACAAATAAAAAAGAATTTTATTTAAAACATTTTTATGATAGTTTAACTATAAATAAGATTATAAATTTAAATGATATAACATCATTATGTGATATTGGAAGTGGTGCAGGATTTCCTGGTATAGTATTAAAGATAGTTTTTCCACATTTAAATATTACATTAATTGATTCATTAAATAAAAGGGTTATATTTTTAAAAGAAGTTATTAAAGAATTAAATTTAGAAAACATTGAAGCAATTTGTACAAGAGCAGAAAATTATTCACGATTAAATAATGAAAAGTTTGATTTAGTAACAGCCCGTGCAGTAGCTAGTTTAAGTATTTTACTAGAATGTTCAATAAGACTTGTTAAAGTAAATAAATATTTTGTTGCAATGAAAGGAAATCAAGAAGAAACATTTTTAAAAGAAAAAGAATTGAGGATAAAAAAAATTAAAGAACTTTCTTTTAAACTACCTTTTGAAGAAAGTGAAAGAAAGTTGATAATGTTTCAAAAATATGACTCAACTTTAAAAAAATATCCTCGTACTTATAGTGAAATAAAATCTAATCCACTATAGTCTTTTTTATTTCCCGGGAAATAATTATTAAACAATCCCTTATTTTATAAGGATTTAAAATATTATTAAATTATTTCCCAAAATAAAAAAAATATTTCCCAAATTATTTCCCAAGATATTGAAATTATTTTTTATTTGTAGTATGATATAATTATATTAGAGTATAGGGAGTTGTTAAATGGAGGAAAAAAGAATTACAAATATCAACATTAATAATATATTACCCAATAGAATGCAACCAAGAATTGTATTTAATGATGAGAATATTGATGAACTTGCTGAATCAATTAGTAAACATGGTATTATAAATCCTATTACAGTTAGAAGACTAGGAGATAAATATGAAATAATTGCAGGAGAAAGAAGATATAAAGCCTGTAAATCAATTGGGTTAAAAGAAATTCCTGCTATTATTATTGATGCGGATGATAAGAAGACTGCTGAACTAGCACTTATTGAAAATATTCAAAGAAAAGAATTATCTCCGATTGAGGAAGGATTATCTTATGAAAAGATCTTGCAAATAGGGGATATAACACAAGCTGAGTTATCAAAGCAGTTAGGGAAGAAACAGTCAACAATTGCGAATAAAATAAGATTATTAAAGTTAGATGATTCTGTTAAGGATGCTTTATTAAATAATAAAATATCAGAAAGACATGCAAGATCACTTTTAAGACTTTATGATAAAAAAGATCAAAAAAATATGTTAAATAAAATTATAAATGATAGACTAACAGTTAGACAAACTGATAAAGAGATAGAAAAAATAGTCGAAGAAAAAGGGGAAATGATTGAGATGGATAAGAATATACCAAGTAATAATTTAATAATTGAAAATAACGAAGAAAAGATAACTAGTCCAGATACAGTAGTAAATCCAAGTTTTGTTGATGTTAATAAGATTGAACAAAAGTCAGAGGAATTATTTAAAGAAAAACCTCCAGTAAATATTGAGGATTTGTTAAAGCCTAGTTTTAATACAAATGTTAATGATACAAAGGAAAAACCTGATACATTTGAAGTTAAGGATAATATAGAGGATAATATAAAAGAAGAAGTACCAACTCATAAATTTTTTAATTTTTTTCCGCCAGATGAAGAAAACAATGTTATTGAACCTAAAACTGTTGAAAAACCATCTAAGGAACAAGATTTATTATCTCCTATGAAGTTTAATATTGATGAAATTGAAAGTACACCTTCTAAAGAAGAAACAAGTGAAGAATTACCAGAAATGAAATTAGAGCCGGTCGAACTTCCAGAAAATGAAGAAGAAAAACCTGTAGATAATGAACAAGTTGTTGAAAATAATGTTGAAGATGAAAAAAAGGAATTAAATAATTTAGAGCCTTCTATTGAAGAAAATGCAAAAGAACCTGATTTTGATTTAAATAATTTTAATCCTATTATTCATAATGATTTTGCAAACGGTGAAATAAATGATGATGATATTGAATTTATTGAGGAAGAAGAACCACAACCTAAGGAAGATGATTCAAAACCAAAAGAAATGAAAGATGTTATTAAAATACTTAGAGATTGTAGTGATATAATTGAAAGTTATGGTTATAGGATTGAAACTGAAGAATTTGATTTGGATACAATGTATCAAGCAATATTCAAGATTTATAAAAATTAAGAACGATTATTCGTTCTTTTTATATACTTTCATATAAATTTTTGATAAAATAACAAATGGATGTGATAAAATGAAAAAATTAGATATAGTGTATGAAGATAAATATATTATTGTTATTAATAAACCTCATAATTTATTAACGATTGCAACTGAAAAAGAAAAATATAATACTTTATATCATGAAACATTAATTTATGAGAAAAAAAAGAATAAAAGTAACAAAATTTTTATTGTTCATAGATTGGATAAAGAAACTAGTGGTTTAGTTTTATTTGCTAAATCTCAAAAAGTAAAGGAAATAATGCAAAATAATTGGTCAAATGTAAAAAGATATTATCTAGCACTTTTAGAGGGAAAACCAAATGAATCAGGAACAATTAAAAGTTATTTAAAGGAAACTAAAACTTTATTATCATATTCCTCTACTAATGGTAAACTTGCTATTACTAATTATAAGTTATTAAAAAGTAATAACAAAATTTCTTTAGTTGAAATTCAAATATTAACAGGAAGAAAAAATCAGATAAGAGTTCATATGAAGGATATTAATCATCCAATTGTTGGAGATATGAAATATGGTTCAAAATTAAATCCTATAAAAGTAATGTGTTTAACTGCATATAAATTAGAGTTTTTTCATCCAATTACAAAACAAAATATAATTATAAAGTTGCCTATACCTAAAGAATATGTAAATTTATTAGAGCTTATCTAATTTTTTTTATTATAAAATCAATTATAATTATTATAAATAATAAAATAATAAATTTGTAATTAAATAAATTTAATAAATTAATTATAAAATTATAATTAATAATTAATAATAAGTTTATAAAACCCCAAATAAAAAAATATTTTATACATATATATTTTCCTATTGAATCCTTGTGATTACTATAATTCCATGAATCAAAGTGAAAAATTAAATATATTAAATTTCCAATTATCCATTCACATAATGTAGATAATCCGCAGAATATAAAATAATTAATTAATAAATTGTTTATTTTTAAAAAATTAAAAATAAATAAATTTAATGTAAAACCTATTCCATATACTAATGTATAAGGTCCATATAGAACACCACTGTGTTTATTATTAGATTTTATTTTAAATATAAAACTTTCAAATAAAAATCCTAATATAGAAAATATAACAAATGCTTTTAAATATAAAATAATATCACCTATATAATATATGATTTTAATATATACTTATATTAAAATAATTGAAAAATTTAAAAAAATATAGTATACTCGAAACTGGGAGGAACAAATGAAAAAATTATTTATTTTTTTAATTATTATACTATTAACAGGCTGTAATAATAATAAAACTGTAATTATATGTTCAAAAGAAGAGACTTTTACAAGATATTTTGTTGAACATTTAATTGATCCAAATAAGGAAGTGGGTAAGAATCCAAACGAAACTGGAGCAAATATATTAAAAACAAAAGAATATTATTTAAAATCTAGTGGAAAAGGATTAAATAGAGTAATTGAAAAGCAAAAAATAGAATATTTAATTGAAACTGATTTAGAAAAACAAAAACAATTTTATGAAAATGGATGTAAATATATATCGGAAGATTATAAGACATGTATAGTAAATTTAGATAATAATATAATAACAATAACAGCAGAATTAAATTTAAATTCAACTAATAATAAAAATTTATTACAAAATGTAACTAAAGATGATATAATTTTATCTGCAAATGAAGAAGGAAATGGAAGTTGTAAAGAAAGATAATATGGAAAAGAAAAAAACAGAAATAGTAAAAATGTTATTAAATCAAAATATAGAAAATGAAAATGAAGAAGAATTAATTGATTTATTAATAAATAAACCAATAGCAGTTGATATTGATAAAAAAGAGAAAGAAAAAGAAAAAATAGGAGATAAAATAGCAGATAAATTAACACAAATTGCAGGAAGTTGGCCATTTATTATAACATTCTCTTTATTTTTAACATTATGGATAATATTAAATACATTTATATTAAAAAGTATTGATCCATATCCATTTATATTATTAAATTTAGTATTATCATGTGTAGCGGCACTTCAAGCTCCAATAATAATGATGAGTCAAAATAGAGCAGCAAAAAAGGAATCTTTAAGATCACAAAATGATTATAGAACAGACCTTAAAAGTGAATTAATACTAGAAGAATTACATAATAAAATGGATAAAATAATTTCTAATCAAAATAAAATAATAAAATATATAGAAAAGGAAAAATAACCTTTTCTTTTCATTGTTTAAAATAATAAACAATGATACAATATAAAAAAAGGAGGCAAGTATGTATAATTTAGTATCAAAATATAAACCTGCGGGAGATCAAACAAAAGCAATAAGTGAATTAGTAAAAGGAATCAAAGAAGGAAAGAAAAATCAAGTATTACTAGGTGCAACAGGAACTGGAAAAACATTTACGATCGCAAATGTAATAAAAGAAATTGATAAACCAACATTAGTACTAGCACACAATAAAACATTAGCGGGACAACTTTATTCAGAATTAAAAGAACTATTTCCAAATGATCATGTATGTTATTTTGTTTCATATTATGATTACTATCAACCAGAAGCATATGTACCATCTTCTGATACATATATTGAAAAAGATGCCTCAATAAATGATGAGATAGATGAATTAAGACACTATGCAACATCAGCACTCTTAAAATATAAAAATACAATAGTAGTAGCTTCAGTATCGTGTATTTATGGAATAGGTGAAATAGAAGAATACCAAAACAAAATGTTAACACTTGCTGTAGGTGAACAAATAGATAGAAATGAATTACTAGAAAAATTAGTAGAAATGTTATATGAAAGAAATGATATTGATCCTAAAAGAGGAACATTTAGAGTAAAAGGTGATATTGTTGAAATAATACCAGTAAACCAACATACTGAAGGTGTTAGAATAGAATTTTTTGGAGATACTATTGATAGAATAGCAATCTACGATATAGTAACAAGTTCAATAAAAGAAAACAAAAAAACAATATCTTTATTTCCAGCAAGTCATTTTGTAACAAGTGAAGAAAAATTAAAAAAAGCAATAACAAATATTGAAAAAGAACTAGAAGAACGACTTGAATATTTTAAAAATAATAATAAATTATTGGAATATCAAAGATTAAAAGAAAGAACAAATTATGACCTAGAAATGATGCAAGAAACTGGTTTTTGTCATGGAATTGAAAATTATTCAAGACACCTAGCACTTAAAGAAGCAGGGGAAACACCTACAACTTTATTAGATTTTTTTAAAAAAGATTTTTTACTTGTAATAGATGAATCCCATGTAACAATTCCTCAAGTAAAAGCAATGTATAATGGAGATCAAGCAAGAAAACAAGTTCTTGTAGATTATGGCTTTCGTCTTCCATCAGCGAAAGATAATAGACCATTAACTTTTGATGAATTTAGAAGTAAACTTGATAAAGTTATATATTTATCTGCAACACCAGCAGAATATGAAATAAAAGAATCAAATAATAATATAATTGAACAAATAATAAGACCAACTGGTCTTTTAGATCCAATAATAGAAGTAAGACCATCTAAAAATCAAATAGATGATTTAATTAATGAAATAAATATAAGAATAAATCAAAATGAAAGAGTATTAATAACTACATTAACAATAAGAATGGCAGAAGAACTAACAAAATATTTAAATAAAGTAGGAATAAAAGTTGCATATCTTCATAGTGAAGTAAAAACACTAGATCGTCTAAAAATAATAAGAGATCTAAGATTAAAAAAATATGATGTACTAGTAGGTATTAATCTACTTAGAGAAGGACTAGATATTCCAGAAGTAAGTTTAGTTGCAATTCTCGATGCTGATAAACAAGGTTTTTTAAGAAGTGAAAGAAGTTTAATTCAAACAATAGGTCGAGCAGCAAGAAATGCAAATGGTAAAGTAATAATGTATGCTGATGTAGTAAGTGAATCAATGGAAATAGCAATCAAAGAAACTGAAAGAAGAAGAAAAATTCAAGAAGAATATAACAAAGAACATAATATAATTCCAAAAACAATAATAAAAGAAATTAGAGATGTAATAAGCAATATAGAAGAAACTAAAAAAGAAACAAAATTGACTATTAAAGAAAAAGAACAAATGATAGTTAAAATAGAAAAAGAAATGCAAGAAGCTGCTAAAAATCTTGATTTTGAAAAAGCAACAGAATTAAGAGATATTTTATTTGAACTAAAAAATAAAAAAAATTAAAATAATTATGTTATAATTAATAATAGAAAGGAATGGTTATTAAATATGAATAAGGTATTACTAGATTTAGGATTTATAGAAATCAGATGGTATTCTATAATAATGTTAATTGCAATAACATTATCAGCTTATTTGATATTAAAAGAAGCAAAAAGAAAAGGATTTGATGAAGATTTTTTAAACAATTTATTTTTCTATACTATTATATTTGCAATCATAGGAGCAAGACTTTATTATGTTGCTTTTAATTTTAATGAATATCAAAATGATTTACTTGGAATATTTAAAATATGGGAAGGTGGATTAGCAATACATGGTGGAATAATTGGAGGATTATTATTTATAACTTTTTATACAAAAAAATATAAAGTAAATGAATTATTATTACTTGATATTATAGTAGTAGGTCTTTTATTAGGTCAAATAATAGGTAGATGGGGTAATTTTATGAATCAAGAAGCTTATGGACCTATAACAACATATCAAACCCTTAAATCTTTATTTATTCCAGAATTTATAATAAATGGAATGAAAATAAACGGTATTTATTATCATCCAACATTTTTATATGAATCATTACTTAATTTAATAGGTTTAATAATTTTATTAGTATTAAGAAGACAAAAATACACTAAAGTTGGACAAATAACTGGTACATATTTAGTATGGTATGGAATAGTTAGATTTTTAATTGAAATTTTAAGACAAGATGCATTAATGTTTGGACCATTTAAAATAGCACAAATAGTATCAATAATAATGATAATAATAGGACTAATAATTATAATTAAATCAAAAAAATTACCTAGATTTGATAATTTATATAAGGAGGCAAGATCAGGTGAAATCAAATTTTGATTGTATAGTAATCGGAGCAGGAATATCAGGTTTAACAGCAGCACTTTATTTAAAAAGAGCAGGTAAAAATGTTGTTATTATTGAAAAAAGCATACCAGGAGGTCAAATATTAAAAACAAATAGTATCAAAAATTATCCAGGATTTTTAGATATAGATGGATTTAGTTTAATTAGAAAAATAATAGATCAAATAACTAATTTAGATATTGAAATAAAAAAAGAAGAAGTATTAGAAATTAATAATTTAGAAGTTATAACTGATAAAAATAAATATAAAACAGAAAATATAATAATAGCAACAGGTAGAAAACCTAGAATATTAGGTTTAGAAAATGAAAATGATTTAATTGGTAAAGGTATTTCTTTCTGTGCATCATGTGATGGAAATTTGTTTAAAAACGAAAATGTTGCAGTAGTAGGTGGAGGTAATACTGCATTTGAAGAAGCACTTTATTTATCTAATATATGTTCTAAAGTATATTTGATTCATCGAAATAATAACTTTAAAGCAGAAGATTATTTAATAAATGAATTAAAACAAAAATCTAATGTAACTATAATACCGAATGAAATAATAAAAAAATTAAATCAAATTAATAATCATTTAGAAAGTATTGAAACTTTAAATAATAAGTATAATGTTAAAGCATTATTTGTTGCAATAGGACAAGTACCATCTATAATAAAAATTGATAAATTAAATACTGATAATGGTTATATTGTAGTTAATAATAAAATGGAAACAAATATAAAAGGAATTTATGCTTGTGGTGATTGTATTAAAAAAGATGTTTATCAGTTAACAACAGCAGCATCAGATGGAACAATAGCTGCAACTAGTATAATTAATAGGAGTTAAAATGTCATTTACATCAGAAGTAAAAAATGAAGTAAGTAAATTATCTTTTACTAAAGCAGAAGATATAGCAGAATTATCTGCTCTTATTATAACAACATCAGAAATAGATGAAACAATAAAAATAACAACCGAAAATGCATCAGTTGCTCGTAAAATATTTTATACAATTAAACAATTATTTGATATTAATGTAAAAATAACAGTCAGAAAAGGATTTAATTTTAAAAAAAAATATCTTTATATTTTAGAAATAACTAAAAATATACAATATATATTAGAGGTATTAGGTATAAATAATAATATAACAAGTAATTATATTTATGATGATGAAGAAACTCAAAGAGCATATTTAAGAGGAATTTTTCTAGGTTGTGGTAGTATAAATGATCCTAAAAAATCAAGATACCATTTAGAATTTTTAGTTTCAAATATTGAAACAGCAAATTTAATAAATAATTTATTAAATAATTATAATTTAGGAAGTAAAATCTTAAAAAGAGAAAATAGATATATGGTATATATAAAATTATCAGAAAAAATAAGTGATTTTTTAAGATTAATAAATGCAACAAATGCATTACTTTATTATGAAGATATAAGAATATATCGTGATCATAAAAATATGACTAATAGGTTAAATAATTGTGAACAAGCAAATGTTGAAAAAATGATTCAATCTGCTCAAAATGAAATAAAGATAATTGAAAACTTAAAAGAAAGAGATATGTTTGATTTATTAGATGAAAAAGATCAATTAATTGCATCTTTTCGTTTAAAATATCCTGAAAGTTCATTACAAGAACTAAGTGAAATAATAAGTATAGAAACAAATACTAAATTATCAAAATCTGGTATTTATCATAGATTAAGAAAAATAAAAGAATTAAGTCAAAAAATAAGCAACCAATAAAGGTTGTTTTTTTATATTAAATATCATTTACATAAATCTCCAATTTATGATATACTTATAAAGGTGATGATATGAAAAAGAAAATAGTAATAGTTTTATTTGTACTTTATTTTTTAGTTTCTATTATAGTAACTAATGAATTATTGTCTTATAATGATTATAACATTATCGAATACAAAAAGAACTATATAACAACACCATCGGAAGATTCATTATACAAAAAAAGTGATTTATTAATAATTAAAAAAAATAAAGAAATCAATATAAATGATAATATAATATACTATGAATTATATGGTTCAAAAGTTAATATAAAAGTTAGTTCTATAAAAAAGATTGAAAACAATAATTATGTTTTAGAAAATAATAAAATTATTACAAAAGATGAAATACTTGGTAATCAAAAAAATACAAAATCTATTCATTATTTTGGTAAAATTCATAATTTATTATTATCCACTTATGGATATTTATTTATAGTAATTTTTCCAATGTTTGGAGCTTTTATATATGAATTATATGAAATAAAAAAAGAGATTGTGAAAAAATGAAAAAAAGGAAAATTGTTTATATTATAGTATGTTTACTAATAATTAGTTGTACAATTTTATTAACTTATGGAAGATATATTTATAATGGTCTAAGAGATTCATATCTTGCTACTAAAAGTTTTTATTTTAATAGTGATAAATTAACTGTTAATAGAGCAATTTATCAAGTTGATAATTGGTCTGCTGTTGATCCTTATCCAATAACAATAAATTTAAATAATAGGAAAAATAATTTAGTTCATGCAAATAGTGATATATCATATGAAATAAGTTATGTTTGTTCAAATAATATAATATGCGAAACAAATAGTACAGGAGGAATTCTTTATAAAGATATTCAAACTAATTCATTTAATGCAATTATAACTCCAAATACAGTATTTAATGATGGTGATGAAGCTTTTATGGAAATAACTGTTAAAAGTACAAGTCCTTATAAGAAAACAATTAGTGCAAGGTTTATTTTAAAAGTTGGAAAAAGTGGTTTATATTATAAAATTGATGATAAAACATCTAGAGCATATTTAAATTTTAATATAACAAATACTAAAGATTTTTATTTAGTTAAAGAAGCATTTGATAATTATTCTGTAAATGATCGAATTGATAGATTAACATATATAGATCTTTCAAACGAAAATAAAGCCAAATGTTTATCAGCTCGTATTACTTTAACATTTGATCCAAATAAAGTAATATTAGATATGACTAATAGTATTTATTTAAGAAAGTTAAATTATACAACTATAAATATAGATGGTTATGATTATATAAATAGCATTACTTTCGATATGGATTCAGAATCAAGTGAGGTTGTTAAATTTTATAAAGCTGATACTAATAAGGATTATACT
>CAKOXR010000022.1 GCA_934130215.1 uncultured Bacilli bacterium | reverse complement strand
ATACAGTAGCATCACCACATACGCTTTGTAATCCACAGAAATATAATGCAGCGGTTTCATCTTTGTCCGTCCTTCACCACCATGATAACAGCGTGCTTCCATCGCTGTCGCCAGATCATTGGCCCTGCGGAATGCTGACACAAACAACGGTACCAGGATCGGTACCATCGCTTTTGCTTTTTGAATGATATTACCCTCTTCAAAGTTCGCTCCTCTTGCCATCTGCGCTTTTTTGATCTTGTCCGCTTCCTCTGCCAGGATTGGGATAAAACGCATGGCAATGGACATCATCATGGCAATCTCATGCACCGGAACACCGATTTTAGAAAGTGGTTTCAAACCTTCTTCCAAGCCGTCTGTCAGCTTATTCGGTGTGGTAGTCAGCGTCATTACCGAGGTTCCCACAACCAGATACACCAGACGGATCGTAAAATAGACCGCATTGCTGACACCGGTATCTGTAATATGAATAAATTTCCAGGCGAAATAAGTTTGCGCTCCCTGTGTGAAAAACAGGTTACACACCGCAGTGATGACCACCAGGAGCCAGATTGCCCGCACGCCTTTCAGCATAAAGGAAAACGGTACATGTGACATCCGAATAATGGCTATCAAAAACAGTGTCACCACGATAAATCCCACAAAATCATGAAACAGAAACAGAGACACAATGTACATCAGTGTCGCCACCAGTTTCACCCGGGGATCCAGCCGGTGAATGACTGATTCCGTCGGATAATATTGTCCAAGTGTAATATCCTTTAACATAACTTTATAATCTCTTTCTTTTTAGCTTTAGTAGTCCAAGAAACTATAAAATCATCTAAAGAAGCTGTTCAATATGTTGATACTTTAAGAAAGACTCTTTTATATTTACAAATTAGTGATGTTAAAATTGAAGAAGGTAGTATGAGATGTGATACTAATATATCACTTTCTAATGATCCAAATAAATTAGGAACTAAAATTGAAATTAAAAATATTGGTTCTGTTAGTAATGTTGGCTTAAGTTTAGAGTATGAAATTAAAAGACAAAAAGATTTAATTGAAAAAGGTGTTATTTTAAAAGAAGAAACTAGAAGATATGATGATAAAAGTAATTCAACTATTTTACTTAGAGTTAAAGAAACTGGTAATGATTATAGATATTTTCCAGAACCTAATTTACCTTTTTATGAAATTAGTGATGATTTAATTGAAAAAGTTAAAAATAATATGCCTTTACTTCCTCAAGAACTTGAAATTGAGTATAAAAAACTTGGAATTAGTCAAAATAATATAAATACTTTAATTTCAAATTATGATTTAAATAAAGTATTTATGGAAATTAAAGATAAAGTAAATCCTGTTTTATGTGCTAATTTACTAACGGGTGATATTTTAAGTTATTTAAATAAAAATTTTAAAAATATTAATGAAATTAATATAAATAGTATTATTGATTTAGTTAATGTAATTGATTCTAAAAAGATTTCTATAAAACAATCTAAGGATATAATGGATTCTGTATTAGAGGGTAATAATGTTTATGAATTAATTAAATCTAAAGGTTTAGAACAAATAACTGATTCTTCTAAGTTATTTGAGATTGTAAGTAAAGTGTTAAGTGATAATGAAAATACTGTAAATGATTATTTAAGTGGTCATGATAGAGCTTTTAAGTATTTAATGGGCCAAATTATGAAGGAAACTAAGGGAAATGCTAATCCAGAATTAGTAAACAAAATGTTAATTGATGTGTTAAATAACAAAAAATGATTAAATTTATAGTATAATTAATATGAATGGAGATGAAGTTTATGAAATTCATTAAAAAACATAAAATTGAAGTTATAGCTGTTTTAATAATTTTTATAATATGTATATTAAGTTATTTTGCTATTAAACCGTTACTTGGTAATGATTCTAATAAATATGGTAATAGATTAGATGGTATTGAAAATGTTAAAATATCTGATGAACAAATTAATAAAATGATTAAAGAGTTAGAAGATAAAAAGGATATAAAAAGTGTTAAATATAATTTAGAAGGTAGATTAATTTATATCATTGTTGAGGTTTCTAATGAAACAGCTGTAGATGTTTCTAAGGGGTATGCTAATAAGATTTTGGAATATTTTGATGATGAACAAAAATCTTATTATGATATACAAGTTATTGTAAAAAGTGATTCTTCAGAAAGTGAAGTTTATCCTATAATTGGTTCTAAGCATAAAACAAGTACTGGTTTTGTATGGGATAATAGAAGTACTAAAAAGGAGAAATAAATGAATAAGAAAAAAATAGTTTTCATAACACTTATTACAACGGTAGTACTTGCAGTTGTTGGTTCTTTATGGTATTACTTAACAAAGGAAGATGATAAAACTACTCTTACTTTGATTGAAAAACAGTGGATTGAAAAAAATAAGAATCAAATATATGATTTTGGTATTCCTACTAATATACCAATGTTTACTAATGGTGGTAATGGGATTATATTTGATTTTATAAAAGATTTAGAAAATAAAACAGGTTTAGTTATTAATGAAGTATCTGATGATGGAAGTAAAAGTTATGAATATTCGATGAAAATTAAAAATTTTTTGGATAAAAATGATATTTTAATTTATAAAGATACATATGCAATTATTACTAGAAAAAGTATTAAATATAATGATTTAAATGAAGTTAAAAATATGAATATTAATATTTTAAAAGGTGATGATGAAGTTTTAGCTTTCTATTTAGGTGATAATGAAAATTTAAAGATTAATGTTTATGAAAATATGGTTGATTTAATTGGTAGTATTTCTACTGATAATGATGCTATTATTGTTCCTAAAACAGAGTATTTAAATGAAATTTTTTCTAATAATTTAAATATTTCTTATAATTTAAATGATTTACCAGTTTATTATACTATTTCGTTAGGTAATAATGATAAATTAAATACAATTATTACTAAATTTTATAATAAATGGAAAAAAGAAAATTTTACTAAAAGTTATGATGATAATTTTGTTAGAAATTATTTTGATGGATCTAAAATATCTGCTTTAGAAGAACAACAATTTAAAAGTAAAAATTATAAATATGGTTATATAATTAATACTCCTTTTGATACTGTTATTAATAATAATAATGAAGGTATTAATTATGATGTTATTAAAAATTTTGCTAATATGTCTGGTATTACTATTGAGTTTGTTGAATTTAGTTCTTATGAAGATTTAATAAAAGCTTTTAATGATAAAAAAATAGACTTTTTTATGGATGGAAGTTCTATAAAATTAGATGATGTTTATAATACTATTTCTATTTATGATGAAAAAATTGTAATTATTTCTCATAATGATAATGATTTGATTATTGATTCTGTTAATTCTTTAAAAGATAAAGAAGTATATGCTATTAAGAATTCTAAGATTGCTAATTATTTAGAAGAAAGAGGAGTTAAGGTTATTGAAAGTAGTAATACTTCTAGTATGCTTAATAAACTTAATAAAAATTCCATTATTGCTCTTGAGAAGGTTGCTTATAACTATTATAGATTAAAAGATTTAAAAGAATACAAAATAGATTATGAATTTCCTTTAAAAAAAGAATATAGTTTTGTATTTAAGGGTGAAGATAATAAAGTATTTATGAATTTCTTTAATTTTTATTTATCTTATATCAATGAAAAGGTAACAATTAATAATACTTTATATAATTTAACTAATATAAGAGAAAATTCTAATTTATTAGGGGAGTTAATTGGTGTTTCTGCTATTTCAGGTTTATTAATTATTGCACTTTTAACTTTAAAAGAAATTAAGAAAAAAGCAAAAACAAAATTCAAAAAAAGGTTATCAAAAGAAGAAAAATTAAAATATATTGATATGTTAACTTCTTTAAAAAACAGAAATTATTTAAATGATAATATTAGTATTTGGGATGAATCAGAAATTTATCCACAAGCTGTTATTGTTGTTGATTTAAATAATATTGCTTATATTAATGATAATTATGGTCATGCTGAAGGTGATGAACTTATTAAGGAAGCTGCTAATATTTTGATAAAAAATCAATTATCTAATAGTGAAATTATTAGAACAAATGGTAATGAATTTTTAATTTATTTAGTTGGATATGATGAAAAACAAACAGTTTCTTATTTAAAAAAATTAAATCGTGCTTTAAAAGATCTTTCACATGGTTTTGGTGCTGCTAGTGGATATAGTATGATAAATGATGGAATTAAAACTATTGATGATGCTATAAATGAAGCAACTATTGAAATGAGAACTAATAAGGAAGAAATGGTTAAATGAAAAAGGTTTTATATAATATAAAAAAAGCAATTAAAAGGATTTTTGATATTACTCAAAAACCTATGATGTTAATACTTCCGGGACAAATTGCTTTTTCCCTTTTTTTATCTCTTTTTCCAATTATTACTTTAATTGGGTTTATTGCATCTAAATTTGATGTTTCATTAACTAATTTAATAGAGTGGTTTGGTGGTGTTTTACCTCCAAGTTTATCTGATTTTTTACTTATTCATGGAACACCTAGTACTGGTAATATTATTGTTTTTACTATTATAGGTTTTTCCGTTGCTTCTAATGGACCTTGGTCTATACTTGTTGCAACTAATGCTATTTATGAGGTTCCTCAAGATAATGAAATAAAAAGAAGAATAAAAGCTATTATAATGACTATTATTTTAGTTTTTATGTTTATTGCAATTTCAGTTATTCTTGCTTTTGGTAATCAGATTTTAAATTTTATTATGAGTATTGAAAAGATTCAAATGATTACTAAAACAATTTATAATTTATTTTCACTTTTTAAATGGCCTATTATGGCGGTGTTTATATTTTTTACTTTAAAGATTATCTTTGCAATGCTTATTCCTCCACATGTTAGTAATAAAACTATTAATTTAGGTACTTTATTTACCACTATTGCTTGGATGGTTATTACAGCAATTTATAGTTTTTATACTATTAATATTGCTGATTATAGTGTTTTTTATGGTAGTATTTCTACTATTATTATGTTTATGGTATGGATTTATATGCTTTCTTATATTTTAGTTATTGGTATTAGTATAAATTCTGCGATTTATATGCATAATAAGATAGAGCAAGAGGATTTAGAAAAAAAGATATAGTCTTTTTTTTTATATTTAAATATGTTATAATTTTTCTAGGAGAGTTATATGGAAAAGATAAAAGAATTTATAAGTACAAATAAATTATTTTTAGTTTTTATTTTATGTAATTTATTTAATAGTACTTTATTAAGGTTTTTAACTGTTAAAAATTATTTTAATTTAAAACCTTTTATAGCAGATTTAGGTACTTTAATTATTATTGGTTCTTTTTCTTATTTATTTAAGAATAAAAATAGATATACATATTTACTTATTATGACTATAATTGCTAGTTTAATATGTTTTGTTAATAGTATTTATTATAATAATTATTTATCTTTTGTTTCAATTTCTTTAATTGGTTCAATTACTTTTTTAAAGGATGTTGGAAATGCTGTTGTTGATAATGTTTTAGAGGTTAAAGATTTTTTGTTTTTATTAATTATTCCAGCATTTATATTGTTTTATAAATTAATTGGTGTTGAAAAAAATAAAAAAAATTTTAAATATATTTTATTAAGTGGAATTATTATTTTAGGTTTACTTGCTCCTTTTTATAAGGGAAAGGATTATGCTAGAATTTGGAAAAATTGGAATCGAGAATATGTTGTTATGCAGTTTGGTACTTATGTTTATCAGATTGATGATTTTGTTGTTAGTTTAAAGCCTTCTTTAGTTAATTTATTTGGAAGTGATAATGCTTCTAAGGTGTTTAGAGAATATTATTCAAATCATAAGGTTAAGGGTGAAAATAAGTACTCAAATATTTTTAAAGATAAAAATGTTCTTGTTATTCATGCTGAGAGTTTACAAAATTTTGTTATTAATAAAAAAATAAATGGTAAAGAAATTACTCCGAATTTGAATAAACTTGTTAATAAAAGTTTATATTTTAATAACTTTTATGCTTTAGATAGTGTTGGTACTTCTAGTGATTCAGAGTTTACTTTTTCAACTTCACTTTTACCTACTAATAATGGTACAGTTTTTATTAATTATTGGAATAGAAAGTATGAAACTATTCAAAAAAAATTTAATGAGGATGGTTATTTTACTTTTTCAATGCATGCTAATAATGGTACTTTTTGGAATAGAAATATTATGTATAATAGTTTAGGGTATAAGAAGTTTTATAATTATGAAAATGATTATGAACTTGATGATATTATTGGTTTAGGTTTATCTGATAGATCGTTTTTTAAACAGTCTTTAAAAAAAATTAAAAATATAAGTGATAGTGGTAAAAAGTTTTATGGTACTTTAATTACATTATCTAATCATACTCCTTTTACTAATGATGGTAAAGATTTATCAGATTTTGATGTTTCTTCTTATCATTATGATAAAAAAGGTAATTTAATTATTGATGATTATTTAGAAAATACTGTTTTAGGAAGTTATATTAAGTCTGTTCATTATGCTGATAAAGCTTTAGGGGAATTTATAAATGGTCTTGAAGAACTTGGTATTCTTGATAATACTGTTTTAATTATTTATGGAGATCATGATGCTAAGATTAAAAAGAATCAATTTGAGTATTTTTATAATTATGATAAAAAAACTGGAAAATCTTTAGATAAAGATTCTAGTGATTATAAATTGATTGATGATATTGATTATGAATTATTAAGAAGTGTTCCTTTTATAATTTATTCTAAAGATATTGAACCTAAAGTTATTAATAAAGCAGCTTCAATGTTAGATGTTTTTCCTACTCTTGCTAATATGTTTGGGTTTGATGTTACTTATGCTTTAGGTAATGATTTATTTGATGATTATGATAATATTGTAGTGTTTCCAAATGGAAACTGGCTTACTGATAAAATGTATTATGATACAAAAAGAGATTCTTTTAAAGCTTTAGTAGATAATTTAGTTGTAAAAAATGATTATATTGAAAATAATAATATAATTGCTCAAAACAAAATTAATATTTCAAATTATATTATTATGTATGATTTAATTAAAAAGAATGAAGAAGCTAATGTTATTTTAAAAGAAAAATAGAAATTTTTATTTAATTATAGAAAGGTATGTAACTAAATGAAAACTATATATTTGATAAGGCATTCAGCAGCTTTTGAGTTTGATGGTAAAAATTTTAATATTAAATAAAATGATAATAATTTATTAAATGGAACACCAAAGAATCCTTGTATTTATAAAATAGAGTATGATGATAATAAAAATATAGTTAATGTAGTTAATATTAATTTATAAGAATTGACTCAAATCAATTCTTTTTTGTTGTATAATATCTATTTGATATTTTGTTTACACTTATTAAATATTATATAATTTAAATTTTATTTATAATAATTTTTATAAAAAAAATCGAACTTGATAGTTCGATAATTTTATCTTATGGAGGAGCCAGTCGGATTTGAACCAACGATCAGGGAGTTGCAGTCCCATGCCTTACCACTTGGCTATGGCTCCATGTAAGTTAATTATAGCAAAAACTAAAATTAATTACAATACATTTTATGATATTTTTAAAGAAAATTAACTATTTATAATAAACTTTATAGCTAAAGTAACTTCTTTTTTCATTTCATCATAATTAAAGCATCCATCATTATGATAAATAATACTATGACATAAATTTTCAATCAAACCAACAATAATATGGACTTTTTCCTTTTTATTATCTAAATTAATATTCAATTTATCTAAAAACTCAATTACTTTATTGGTCATTTCAAGTTCTTTCTCATGAAAAATTTTTGATACATCACTATCCAAATGCGATAATGCAATTATTTCTTCATGAGCATTCTTTGACAAAGTATGTTTTAAAATAAACTTATTAATAATTTCATTTATAATATCATCTAAATTATTTTGATTATCCAAAATATCAAGAATAGGGAACATAATGCTATTATAATATAAATCAATACCCTCTAAAAAAATTTCTTTCTTATCATTAAAATACTGATAAACAATACCTGTAGAAACATCAGCATATTTTGCTATATCATTTGTAGTAGTATTATAGTAGCCGTTTTTGCAAATAAGTTCAAAACCCTTTTCAATAATTCTATTTCTTTTTTCAATAGATCTCTTTTGTTTGGGCATTCTAATATTAGACATACAATCACTTCCAAAAAGTATTATATAACAAAAATAAAAAAAAAACAAAAATATGATAGAAATATCACATTATATTGACATGTTGTACAATAAAATATATAATTATAATGGAGGTAATAAATGAAAAAATATAAATTTAATATTAACAATCTAGATTGTGCCAATTGCGCTCTTGCAGTTGAAAAAGAATTAAATAAACATTTTACTAATGCCAAAGTAAATTTTAATACATCAATAATTACATTTGAAAGCGAAAAAGAATGTAGTTTAAAAGAAATAAATAAAATAGTAAAGAGTATAGAACCAGAAGCAAGTGTAACAGAAGAAAAAATCGAAACAAAAAAAGAATATCATTTATGGGTATTAATACTTGCTGTTGCTATCTGTTTAATAGGTCATTTTCTAATAAAAGGTAAATACAAAATAGTATTTTATATAGTATCTTATATTTTACTATTATATAAAATATTTATGAATGCTATAAAAATATTAATAAGAAATAAAAGAGTAGATGAAAATGCCTTAATAACAATATCCTGTGTTGGAGCACTTTGTCTAGGCGAAGTAATGGAAGGTATGATGGTTGTAGTACTATATACAATCGGTAAAATATTAGAAGAAAAAGCAGTAAATAATTCAAGAAAATCAATATCAAACCTAATCAATTTAAAAGAACCATATGCTAATAAAAAAGATGGTAAAGAAACAATAAAAGTATCAGTTGATGATTTAAAAATTGGTGATATAGTAGTTATTAAAAAAGGTGAGAAAGTACCAGTAGATGGAATAGTAACAGAAGGTAAAAGTAAACTAGATACATCAGCGATAACAGGAGAAAGTGTATATAGAAGTATTGAAGAAAATGATAAAATATTATCAGGATGCATCAATATGGGCAACATAATTGAAATGAAAGTAACAAAAGTTTATTCCGATTCAACAGTTGCTCAAATACTAACAATACTAGAAGAAGCAACCGATAAAAAAAGTAAAGTAGAAACAAATGTAAGTAAATTTAGTAAAATATATACACCGACAATTATTTTGCTTGCAATTCTAATGATTTTAATTTTACCATTATTTAAAGTATCATTAAACGAAAGTATATATAGAAGTTTAACATTCTTAGTTATATCATGTCCATGTGCAATAGCTATTTCTGTACCACTTTCATATTTTACAGGTATAGGTATAGCAAGTAAAAATGGTATCCTAATAAAAGGAAGTAATTATTTAGATAATTTATCAAATGCCAACAATATAATATTTGATAAAACAGGTACTCTTACAACAGGAGAATTTGGTGTAAGCAAAATAGAAATAATCGATAAAAATTATACAAAACAAGAAATAATAGATATCTTAGTAAATGGCGAAAAATATTCAAATCATCCAATCGCTAAAAGTTTTATGAATTTAAAGAAAACAAAAGATTTAAAAATAACAAACTATAAAGAAATAGAAGGAAAAGGTATTTCATTCAATATTTCAGATAAAAAAGTAACAATAGGAAATAAAAATCTATGTAATTGTCCATATGATGCCATCTTACATTTAAATATAGATAATAAACATGTTGCATCAATAACTATAAATGATGGTATAAAAGATAATGCAAAAGAAGTAATAAAAAAATTAAAAAAAGATAATATCAAAATACATTTATTAACAGGCGATAAAAAAGATGTTGCACTATCTATAGGTAAAAAATTAGGGATTGATGACATAAAATATGAAATGTTACCAACAGATAAATATAAAATGTATGAAGAAATAGATCAAAATGCCTTAAGTATATTCGTTGGTGATGGTGTAAATGATGCTCCAGTATTAAAAAGAGCAGATATAGGTATATCAATGGGAAATGTTGGCTCAGAAGTAGCAATTGAAGCAAGTGATATTGTTATAATGAATGATGATTTAAATAAAATACCACAGGCAATAAATATCTCAAAATATACAAAAAAGATAATCAAACAAAATTTGATATTTGCATTCTTAACAAAAATTATAATTCTTCTATTAAGTGTATTTGGTCTAGCAACAATGTACTTAGCAGTATTTGCAGATACTGGTGTAACACTAATTACAATAATTAATACATTAAGAATAAAAAACAAATTTGAAAAATAAAATAGTAGGACTTTTAAATCCTACTATTTTTTGGGGGTGTTTTACCATTTTACATGTAAGAAGAAAGAGAAAACCTTACAATAAATGGAAAACTCAAGTTTAATAAAATAAGCTCAAAAAAACATTCACTAAATATAAAGGATAAAATTACCTTTACAAGATAATTTTATAATAAAAAAATAAACAAAGTTAAGAATAATTTTTTGTAGAATGTAAACAAAAAGTACAAAAGTCGAAAATATAAAAATTTTTTACTATTGAAATATAAAAGAAAATAATGTTATAATAAATTCGTGATGAAAAATGCAACTGAAAGATTTAACATTTTCCTATGGTATGGAAAAAATATTTGATAATGTAAATTTAATAATAAATGAAAATGAACATATAGGAATAGTAGGAGTAAATGGAGCAGGCAAAACAACTTTTTTTAAACTAATAATGAAAGAACTAGAGCCTGATCATGGTAAAATAATAATAAAAAATAAAGCAAGAGTTCAATTGCTCCCACAAGTAATAAATGATGAAGTCCCAAACATGGATATAACAGTATTTGACTATTTATTATCAGCTCGTCCAATTGATAAATTAAATAAAGAATTATCTAAAATATATGAATTAATGGGTGAAGGAAAAAATATTGAAGAACTATATAAAAAAGCTGAAAGAATAGAAGAAGAATTAAACTACTGGGAATATTATTCAGCAGAAGGAACCCTATTAAAAATAATAAACGGAATGAATATAAATGATGAAATATTATATCAAAAACTACATAATTTATCAGGTGGTCAAAAATCAAAAGTCGCATTCGCGAAACTATTATATTCAAAGCCTGAAATAATACTATTAGATGAACCAACAAACCACTTAGATAAAGAAACAAAAGAATATGTTATAAACTATATTAAGAATTATAAAGGAACAATCTTAATAATATCCCATGATAAAGAATTTTTAGATAGTGTCACAAATAAAACATTATATCTAGATAAACTAAACAAAACAATGGAAATATTTAGTGGATCATATTCTATTTTTTTAAGAAAATTAGAAGAAAGAAATAAACTATTAAAAGAACAAGCCGAAAAAGAAGCCAAAGAAGAAGAAAAATTAAAAAAAATTGTCCTTCTATATAGTAATTCATCTGGAAACAGAAAAAGAATGGCTCAAGATAGAGAAAAGAAACTAGAAAAATTACAAAAAAATAAAATCATAATCGAACCAAAATTAAAAGAAGCAAATTTAAAACTGGAATTAAAACAACAAAGTGAATTAATACCACTAAAAGTAGAAAATATAACATTTGGTTATAAAGAAATTTTGTTCAAAAATCTAACCTTTGCACTTTCAAGAGGAGAAAAATTTTTAGTTGTTGGAACAAATGGTGTAGGTAAATCAACACTTCTAAAATTAATAGTTGGAAATTTAAAACCAATATCAGGTAATATAGTAAAAGGCGAAAAAACAATAATAGGTTATTATGCTCAAGAACATGAAGGACTAGATTTAGAAAAAACAATTATTGAAAACTTAAAAGATTTAGGGAAAGAAGAAAGAGAACTAAGAAGCTTGCTTGGGAGATTTTTATTTTATGGTGATGATGTCTTTAAAAAAATAAAATACCTATCTCCAGGAGAAAGAAGTAGAGTCGCTCTAGCAAAACTAGCATGCATGGGAGCAAATCTACTAATTCTCGATGAACCAACAAATCATCTAGATCCCAAAACACAAGAAATGATAGCAGAAGTATTTAAAGAATATAAAGGAACAATGTTAGTAGTATCACATAACATAAGTTTTACCAATAATTTATGTATTGATAGAATGCTCTATATGCCAGATGGTAAAATTAGTTATTATGACAAAGAAGTAGTAAAAAAAATAATGGAAATTGAGGAAAATAAATGAAAATAGAAGAAATCGCACAAAAATTTAAATTAGAAGGATAAATAATAAACATAAAAGAAAATAAAACAGGAAATATAAATAAAACATATCTAATAATTATAGATAAGAAAAAATATATTTTACAAAAAATTAATACACTAGTATTTAATGAACCATATTTACTAATGCAAAACATAAAAAATGTAACCAATTATTATAAAAAATATTTAAAGAAAAACGGTAGCGATATTGAAAGAGAAACATTAAGTGTTATCAAAACAAAAGAAGGAATTATTCTATACAGAAACGAAGATGAATATTATAGAATGTATAATTACATTGATAATGCTATAACCTATGATAAATCAGAAAGTGAAGAAATGTTTTATAATGTAGGTAAAGCCTTTGGTCACTTTGTTAAAGTTTTAAATAATTATCCAATGGAAAGTTTAAATGAAACAATCCCTAACTTTCATAATTCAAAAGTAAGATTTAAAAACTTTTTAAAAGATATAAAAAAAGATCTTTGTAATAGAGTAAAAAATGTATGTCCAGAAATAGTTTATATAATTCAAAGAGAAGATGAATTAAGAAGCATAGTTGATTTATTAGAAAAAGGTGAAATACCGCCAAGAGTAACACACAACGATACAAAAATAAACAATGTATTAATTGATTCAAAAACAAACAAAGCAATATGCGGTATTGATTTAGATACCGTAATGCCAGGATCAGCACTATATGATTTTGCAAATGCCATAAGAAGTGGTGCATCAACAACTTTTGAACATGATCCAAATTTAAATAATGTTGGCATTAACATGGAATATTTCAGAAGTTTTACAACCGCTTATCTAAGTGAAACCAGAGATATATTAGAAAAAGAAGAAATAGACAATTTGGTATTATCTTGTAAAGTTATCACTTTAGAATTAGCAATGAGATTTTTAAACGATTACATAAATGGTGATACATATTTTAAGTGTAATTATGAAAATCATAATTTAGTAAGATGCCGTAATCAATTAAAATTAGTAAGTGAAATAGAAAAAAATTATGACCAGATGATAAAAATAGTAAAAGAAGAAATAAAAGTAAAAACATTAAATAAAATAGACAAACATTAAAAAATATAGTATAATATAAACCAACTGGAGGAATTATGGATATTTTTAAAGTTAAAGAAGAAAAAGTTGATCTTGAGGATGCAACTGGAAACCTGAAAAGTGCAATCTTATCATACATTCCATTTTTGAATCTAATTCCTTATTTTAAGCAAACTGATTCTCAGTTTGTGGAATATCATGCTAAGGAAGGAACTACTTTATTTATTTTTGAAATTATATATGGTATTTTATGTTTTATATTTACCCGTATTAAGGTTTCTAAGTGTTCTTGGGGTGTTTGTACTAAATATATACCACTTTATATAACTATACCTTTAATATTAATATTTTTAATGTTATTAAGTTTAAATATTATTGGTTTATTTAATGTAATAAGTAAAAAGAAAAGAAGTTTACCTATTATTGGTAATTTGTTTTAAAGAGTGTTTTTTAACACTTTTTTTTATTTTAAAAAAATGTTATAATTATGGTGTAATAATAGGTTGGTATAATTATTAGTTATGTTAGTTAATAGAATGTTGTTTAATGAATATGATTGTAATATAAAATATAAGTGTTAGATATAAATTATTTTTTTTAAAAAGTTTTATATATGAAATATAAAAAATATAAAGACTTATTATATAAAAAATGTTATAATTAATTTATATAAAGATATTATGGTATATCTAATTAGTTAAATAGTTTTAGATACAAAAAAAATGGGTGATTAGTTATGGGTATTATTAATGATTATTTTAAAATTTTAAGTTATGATTTAAAGAATAAAAAAGGTTATAAGCATATTCCTAATTTGTTTACTTTTATTAGGTTTTTGTCTCCTTTTTTGATTATTCCTTTATTTCTTTTTAATAAATTTAGTTTGGCTTTAGTTGTTGTTATTATTGCTGCTATTACTGATATTTTTGATGGTTTGTTTGCAAGAAAGTTTGATGCTACTAGTGAGTTTGGAAAATTGCTTGATGCTGTTACTGATAAGTTTTTTACTTTATCTTTAATGGTTCCGATTATTAAAATTAATGGTTTTTATTCTATTTTAATTATAACAGAAATTATTATAGCGATTATTAATTTTATTGCTTTTAAAAAGAATAAGAATCCGGAATCTCATTATGTGGGTAAGTTTAAGACTGTTATAGAGTTTGCTTTTTTATCACTTTGTTATTTATCTTATGTTGTTAATATTGATATAAATATTATTAATATGATTTTCATTATTAATATTATATTAGAGCTTTTAACTATTTTAGTTTATGTTAAAAAAAATAATTAATTTGGAGGTTATATGAGTTATTTAAAAAAAATTATTGTTTGTGTATTATTTTGTTTTGGTTTTATTAGTTTATTAATTGGTTCGTTTGCTTATTATAGGGTTATTGTTAGTGGTTCTATTAGTGGCTCAACTGGTAATGCGGTTTTTGTTTTAAGGGATACAGAAGCAGGGGAATCATGGAATAATAAGGTTATTAATTTAGGAACTATAAATCCTGGTGATAGTGGATCATTTGATGTTGTTATGGATGCAAGTGGATCCTCTGTTGATATGTATGCGACTTTAAATATAGATAGGGGAACTGGTGATACTGAATTACCTAAAAATCTTAAATTTTATACAACAGCTGATCATAAATTAGAATTACATAAATATTATTCATTTTTAGAGAAAAGTGGAACAAATAAAGAAACATTAACTATATATTGGTATTGGAATCCTTATATTAGTGATGAAGAAGATAATAAGTATGTAAATAAATCTTTTAGTGCGACTATAACTGTTAATGCAGTTCAGATAAGTGAATATGCAACTATGAAGAATGGGTATAGTTCTACTAATGGTGGTGGTACTGAATTTTGGAGTGATAATTATAAGCCTTATATAAGAACTATTAATTTTGGTAATGATTTAAGCAATTTACCAAATAGTTGTACTGAAGAAAATCTATGTTGGGATATATCTGAAAGTCAAACTCAAAATAAGAAAGTATATGGTTATTTAGTTGATACAGGATTAAAGGAT
>CAKOXR010000021.1 GCA_934130215.1 uncultured Bacilli bacterium | reverse complement strand
TTGATCATCCAATAATATAGTTGGTGTATCAACCTTAAATAAATTTTCATCAATAGTTGAACCATAAAAATAATCAAGTATTCTCTTATAATTCCATCCAAATGAATTTGCATAATAATTTGCAAGCACTTGCATCATACCTCTATTATGTCCTCCATAAGTAGAATAATCTTCTTTCCATGAAGAACCTTGAAAAATACCTTTAAGTGATGAAATTGGAGCAGCCATCGATCTATACCTATTACCATAAGAATAATGAGGTTTTAATTCAACACTTATTGTATCACAATCACCTACTTCACCTTTAATATTTGATTGATTTCTAAATTGTCTAGGATATTTAGATTCACCACAATAGTAAAATGATCCCTTACTACCATCTTTTAAACATAATTCTGCTTGTTCAGTTCCTTCTTTAGCATTATTTGTCTTATATAACTTACTTGAATCAAATACTCTCTCTATAATATCATAACAAGTAACTGAATCACTATATTTTAAATAATATGGTTCATATCTATCTGGTTCTTTACATCTGTAAACAATTTCACAAGGGAAATTTGCATATTCAGTCATATAAACACCTGATGAATAAGTTGCTAACATACCAGTAGTTTCGCGAGTTGCAAACATAGGAAAATTATCACTTTTATTTTTTTTAGTATCAATTTTCTGATAATTTTGATATGACGAAGAATTTAAAGTTATATCTTCTTTAGTACAATAATTAGAATTAGAAACATGAAAAGTTCGTGCCGCAATTGCTTGAGCTTTTAAAGCCTCAATATTGTAACTAGAAGGCATTTCAGCATTCACTACACCTGCAACATAATTTTCAAGTGTCATTGCTGAATAAGATGTTTTTTTCTTATCATTATAAACTCTAACATTACAACCATTAATATTAGTAAAAGTATAATTATTAAGAGTTTTATTTAAAAATTCTGACATACTAGAAGATGAATAATTAATAACATTTGATCCTTCACATTGAGCAAATAATAAAGTAGGATCATATCTAGTTTCTCCTGAAACTAATTGAAAATGAACATGATATCCAGTAGAACATCCAGTTGTACCTTCAACACCAATTTTCTCACCCTTATGAACAGTTTGACCAGGTTTAACACTTACAGATTCCATATGCATATAGTATGAAACATATTCTTTACCATCAACTACATGTTTAATAGCAACATAATTACCAGAACTTCTACTATCAATATTACCATTAGAATCTAAACATACACCATTTATTACATTTAAACTATATTTAACATTTGAAACAGTTGCAATTACAACACCATCACCTACAGAATATAAAGTTCGATCATTTGCATAAGCATCAACAGCATAATGTGAATAACCTGTTCTATTTGATGTAAAGCCACTTGATATTGAACATTTTGTAGTTAAACCAAAAGGAGAGGTAAAATTTTCTTTAACTGCATCAGGTAATTGATATTCCGTTTTAGTTGTAGTTAATGTATCTCCATTTACAAATTTTTGTATATCAATTAAATCAGTATTATAATAATAATCAACAAATTGATTTCTACTTTCAAATATTTTTTTTGTTATTTCTATTGTATCTTTTCTTTTATTAGATGATTTACAATCTAAACATTCCAAATAATTTTCTGGTACATACTCTGTTAATAAATATTTTGCATATGTTTTATAATTCATATATTTTTGAACATAATGAACTGCTTTTTTACCACCACAATTTATATTAGGATCATATTCAGTTGTATCATAATAATCGCTAAATGTTCCCTTCTTTCTTAAAGCTTCTAATCTTCTTTCTAAAGTTCTTGTAAAATCATTTTCTTCACTTGTTGATACATTAGAATAATATAATCCTTCATATTTTATAATTATTGAATCAAGTAAACTAAAACCTCCGATTCTTCCACTTGATAAAAATGAATCATTATCATCAACACATGCACTTATTACTTTAGAGCCAACCAAATGTCCAGTAATTCCTCTTAATTGTTCATCCGGTATTCCATTATCAGTTCCAAGTGTAACCGCTGCAAGTTCATAAAAGCTTCTAATATCATATGTTGGAATAACTGTCTGGCCTCTAGTAGTTGCAATTCCCATATTAGATATCATTCTTTCACGACTAAAAGCACCACTTAATATAGTTGCATCCGTAATGAATTTATTAAAATGAATGGTAGATGCAACTAAAGCAATATCAAATTCACCATCTGTTAAAGAAAATCCATCTTCTAATTTATAAGATTTATAATTTTTAGCAACATCTTTTAAATCAGAAAAAAATGGCATATTTTCAATAACTGTAGATTTATAAATTTTCGCAATTTCAGCAAGTGATGATTTAGTACCAGTTAATGTTGCAACTGAAGAACTAGAAGATCCATTTAATTTATTATTTTTGTTTATATTATCTGTTAAAAAGAAACCTTTTAAATCTTCATTTGTAAAAACAGTTACAAAAACCATCATTATTAATAATATTGCACCTATTATACTAAGAACAACAAATAATTTAAGTTTCAATTTTTTCTTAAAACTTGATAAAAGATTAAATCCTCTTTTATCTGTTACTCCTCCTCCTTGTGCAACACCACTAGCTCCTTCTTCTACTTCTTCATAACTTCCTACATTACTGGGGTTATTAAAAAAATTATTTTCTTCATTAGAAAAACTAGTAGTTTGAATTCTATTTTGATTTGATTTTATTCTATCAATAGCATTATTATCTTTAGACATATAAATCACCCTTCTACTGTACATATTATAACATTTTTTTTATAAAAAAAAAACATATATATTAAAAAGCATTAGTTTTTTTTGTTAACTAATGCTTTTTTATTCATTGCAAAGAAATTTCTTAATGCAAACTGATAATTTAGATCTTTTAATAATAATTGTTTTAATTCTTCTAATTCTTGAATACTTAATTCCTCATATAATTTTGGATTTTTTAATAAATCAGGATTAGATAAATCAAGTTCAACTTTTTTTCCACCAACTGCTTTAGATAAAGTAATATTATTACATTCTTCTCCAGTAAAAACTTCTTTTGGTGGCATACTTGAAAAATCAACTAAAAATGGTTTTTCATCATTTAATAATTTTCTTTTTAAAACTACTCCTTTTCTTAATACATTACCTATTATATTAGAAGTGTACATTAATTTAACATTTGGTTCTGTTTTTTCATCAATTATTTGTTCTTGATTTTTATTATCTTCTTCGTTTTCAAAATTATTTTCTTGTTTTAATTCTTCAGAATCAATTTCTTTAGATTCATTTTCTATGTTATTTATAATATTATTTTCTATATTATTATTTTTCTCTTTATTTTCTTTTATATTATCTTGTTCTAATTCTTCAGAATCAATTTCTTTAGATTCATTTTCTATATTATTTATAATATTATTTTCTATATTATTATTTTCCTCTTTATTTTCTTCTATATTTTCTTGCTCTAGTTCATCAATAATTTTATCTGATAATATACAATTTAAACTTTCTGGTACTTTAGATATAACTTTAGCTTTTTTTCTTGAAAATCTATTTATTAACATTAACCCTATTCTTGTAAATAACAATGATCTTTCACTTAAATATTCCTTTTTTTCTTCTTCAGATTTCAAATTTTTATATTTTTTTGTTAATTTACCTGTATTATATACAATAAGTTCTGGAATAATTGCGAATAAAGCATAATAGAAAACATAAACAAATATTGCTATAATAGTTGCTAAAACTTCATTTGCCATAGTAGATAATCCTAAGAATAAAATTGTTGATTCACAAAGATCAAAATATAAAACTGCAATTTTATATAAAGTTGTTCCTATTAATTTAATAGTTCCCCATAAAAATTTAAATAATCCCCCTAAAAGATTAAGCATACTAATTCATCCCCTTAATACTTCTAAATAATATCATAATTTAAGGGTATTAGTCAAATTGAATCAAGAAAAAAACTATATTTCTATAGTCCTCCTCCACTTCCGAATGAATCAAGTTCTGCATCTGTAAGTACAACATTTATTTGCATTCTTCTACTTCCGCATACTAATAAACCTTCACCTTGGTTATATCTTTTAATTCCTTCTCTTTCGTTATCATTTAAATCTATTAAATAGCCTAAATCCTCAACTGCTTGTTTCTTTAGTCCCATTACTAAGTAATATGAAGCATTATCAAATATAGCTTTACCATGCATTAATACATCTGGACTACAGAAATCACTTGGTTGTTGTGTAATAATAATTGTTCCTGTATTGTATTTACGACTTCTTCTTTGTACTTGGGCCAAAAATTCTGCTCCTAGAGCATTATTTCCGCCTAATAATACATGGGCTTCATCTACAGCTAGTACTGTATTTACACTTTTATCAAGTGTTAAACTCCAAGCATATTTTAATATATTGAAGAATAATGCATTTCTTATATTACTATCTGAATTCATAAGTTCTCTTATATTGAAAACTATAAAATTACTGTTTGGTTTAATTGTTGTATGACCATCAAAGTAATATTTTAATTCTTTAACTATTGGTCTTATTTTTAATTCCAATCTTTCTAATATATCTTTTTCATGTGTTCTATCTGGCATTGATAGAATTTTACCTCTAACAGTAGCATATACATCTCTAAATGTAGGATAATCTTCTGATTTTATTTTTGTAAAATCTGTATCAAAGTCTATTCCAAATCTTCTATAAGTTTCTTGTATCATTTCACTATATAGTGTTAATACATCTTCTTCAATACTTGGATCATAATATTTAATAAATGCTTTTTGAGTTTGTAATGATCTTGTAAGTACAGTATATCCTAATCCTTCTTTAAGTTCATCTTCATCACTATCTAAAACAATTTCAAGTGGATTTATCATACCATATTGTCCACCTTTTCCAAGGTCAATAAAATCTCCACCATATAAATTAGTCATTTCTTCAAGTTCGCCTTCTGGATCTATTACTACTACTTGATGTCCATTTCTTATATTTGCTCTAAGTAACAATTTAGCAGCTGTTGATTTACCTGATCCTGATGTTCCAAGTATTATCATATTAGCATTATTTCTATTATGTTCTTTTTTTATTTGGTATAAAAATTGATTAAATAATACTACTCCTCCTGAAAAATCCACTCCAAGTAATGTGGACATTCCTGGATCTTTTATACTGTCAAATATAAATGGATACATTGCTGCAAGTGTTGGTGATGGAATTGGTGTACCAATTCTATCTTCAACTGCTTGTTTTGGATAAATTGGAATCATTGATTTAAATACACTTTCTTGTTCAAATCTAAGTGGTACTGCTGATAATTGCATTGCTTCTAAAAAGTTTTTTACTTGTAATTTTTTAGCAATTAATTCATCTTGTGTATCTGCTGTAACCATTATGTGCATTTGAAAATCAAATATAGCAGATTGATTAGCTGCAAGCATAGATATGAAGTATTCAAGTGATTCATAGTCTTGTCTTATTCTTTCTTGTAATGTTTTATCTCTTTCATCTTGATATCTTACTTTTAAATCAGCAATTTCTTTGTTTAACATTTTAGATATTACACTAAATGGTAATGGTATATGTTTTATTGCAATTTTAATTCCTGACATACTAGTTAAATTTGATAAGAAACCAGGATTTATAAATTTAGGATATGATACAACTGATAATATTGTTGTATATTTATCACTTATTATTATTTCAGAACTTTTAAATTCTAGCCCTTTAGGAGCAAGTTGACTTTTTAATTCCATTAACTCATCACCGTCCCTGATTCATATCTCATTCCTGCATTTAAGAAGTTATCAAGTAAAACTCTTAAATCATCATTTGTTGTTTGACTTGTACTTAATCCTGCGGATGCAAATTGATTTATTAAAACTTTTAATCGCTTTTGTAATACATCATTGTCTTTATCTTTGAATAATAGATAAAATTCTGTATCTACTACTCCATTAGACATAAACATATTTGCTTTATTTATATCTTCCATAATCATTTTTTTAATTTTTTGATCAGGTGTTGAATTAAATGCTATTTGTAATTGTGATAAATAAACATTTATATCAACTGGTCTTCCTGCTATTATAAGCCAAAATTCATAATTGATAACATTATAAACATTTTTAAGATTGGATATGACTGCTTCTTGTGAAGAAGAATCTAAAATAAATATATTTTTTGGTTGTATTTTTAAGCCTGTTACTTTAACATTATCATCTAATACAATCATTCCATTTGCTATACTTTTAATTGGTACAAAGCTTTCAGTATATTTACTTTGAACCTTTGGTTCCGGTTTCTTGGATAACTCCTTTAAATTCTTCACTATAGCACCATCCTTTCCATATAAATTTTTCCCTACTTGTAAAGAATCTATAAATTGATAATATTACAGTCAATACATTATGATAATGTGCGACTGGAAATACAAGTATTATTGCAACTGCTCCTGGTGTAACTGCAAGAACAGTTGGTCCAATATCACTTAAGTTAAGAGTTAACAACAACAAAATTGTTATTGCAACTCCAATTGATAAAATTATTAAATCAAAAGTATTAAATAATCCAAATATAAGCATTGACTTTTTTGAATTAGCCGGTATTAAAAATCCATTCATATATTATATCACCCTTTTTATTTTCGTCCACCTGGACCATTTAATGCAGCCGCATTCTTATCCTTTTCAGCTTTAAGATATTCATCAGAAGTTACATATAATGCAGCTTGATTTTTAATAGTAGAAATATACTTTTTCATATCATTAACATTTGCTGCAGGTCCAACACCAGATAAGTTACTTTGTTGCTTAGCTTGCAAGTCATTAAATCTTTGTAATTTAGCTCCAACAAAATGTTTTTTATCACCTTCAAATGTTGAATAATAATTATCGAAAACTGCCTTTTCAAGATCTTCTGCTAATTTAATTTGTACATCTGATGCGCCTGATGCTTTTATACGTTCAACATAATCGTGAGCATCTTTTGCAGATGATATTCCAAGCTTTGTCAAATCTGCAGTAGTACTACCACCCATAGAATTTGTGAATCTAAACGAAGTATTTCCATCTACACTACTCAACTTTGTTCCATCACTTTGAGCAAATGACTTAATTTGACCAAATATATTACCCATTTCATCTATTTCTTTAGAATTTTGCTGCATTCTATCAAATTTTGTTGGTGCACCAGCAACCATCGCTGCTTTAGAACCCATTCTTCCAAAGAAACTAGTGCCAACATTTGCACCTGCTATACGGCCACTTCGAGAATAATTGCCGAAAGCATTTCCAGTTATATCTCCTAAAGACTTAACTCCTTTTTTAGCTCCTGAATACATAGAGTGTGCAGTTCCACCAATTCCTCCAGTTATAGCTCTCGAAAGCACTTCACGTCGTTTAGCTCCAGCTCTATGAGCAGCAACACCCGCAGCAACTCCAGTACCTAAACCTGTTGCTAATCCTAAAGCACCACCAGTAACCATACTTGCTAATCTATTTTCTCCAATTCTTTTTAATGGATTTAAATTGAATTGTCCTTTAACATCAATTCCAAATGCTTTTCCTATCATTTCTGGTATTTGTTTAACAAATAATAATATACCAAATATCATAAATATCTTAAACCAAACAGATGTATTATTTGATCCTAAAACATCAAATTCACTTGTAAATAATACATTTATTAAAAATACACCAAAATATACAGTTGCAACTCTAACAAATAAATCAACATATGTTCTTAAACATTCATTAATCCACCAATTAAGTGATTTTTTATCGCCTTTAGTATCACCTGGTTCAATATTTAAAATAATGGGAATTGGTGCAATTACTTGTAAGAAACATAATTTAACATTTCTTATTGCTACATCAAACGAAAAACTAATAAATAAAAGTGCAAGAAAACCAAGTGCAATTGTAGATATTAATGCAACATAATTAATTAAATAAGTACTACCATTAATAGCATTTAATATATCTGGATCAGTTAATAAAGAAATATCTTTTCTTTGAGAAGCAATATAAAATTTTGTGCCAATTTCTGTAGAAATGCCTTCTTTTCCAGTTATATGTGAAATATGAGTATCCGAATCCACAGCTACTCTATTTAAAGCATTTATACAAGCAGCTATTTTATCACTTTCATTTTTTAAAGCACTGCTTGCATTTGTTGGAAGATTTTTAACTTCAACAGTACTATCCGAAGCAGGAACTACATAATCATTATAATAAACTAAAAGATTATTACAACTAGATAAACCATCAATAGAAGGATCTGGTCTATAAAAAGCATTAAAAACCATAAAAGCAATTGATTGACCATATGAAGATGCATTAAAAGTATTAGTATCACTTCCCGAATTAGTTGTACCTGTATCCATGCCAAGTATCAAATTACCAATAACATTACTTTCCATTATATATCTTTGTAGTTCAAAAGCTCTATTAAAAATCCATGGAACAGAAACAATTAAAGCAAGAGAAATAGCTAAATTTGTAATAAATTTACTTGTTCCCTTTTCCATATCATCTGGATTAACAATAAACTTAATAAAAGAAAAAGCTAGTCTAAAAAGCATAAAAATACCTAATAAAGTATATAATCTTTGACCAGCAGAGGCCAAATTCAAATTACTAAGTAATGAACTTGATGATAATTCATAAAAAATACCATATGACCAAGAAGCTATACTAAAAAAACAACTATCAAGCCATATTACAAACTGTCTTAAAATTCCAAGTATAACACTATTCGAACCTCTAACGATTATAGCGGCACCAGCAACAATGGCAGCAACAGCACCAACAATAGCACCCATATTTCACCTAACTTTCTAAACATTTAATTGCTTCAACATCAATATATTTATTCAATAACTCTATTATTATATTTACAATAACAGGAGAAAGTAAAAAAATAGCCAAAGCAATTACTCTACCTTTAATTTTTTTAAATGCTTCTTTATTATTAATTTCCTTTGTAATTAATAATTTATATAAATCACTCATACATAGTAAAATAGCAACCGAACTAGCTCCAACTTGAAAATAACCTAAATATTCTTTCATAATATTTTTAAAATCATTACTTATCAAATTACAATCTTCAATTATAGTCAAATCTTTTCTAGAAGTAATTTTACTACCATTTACAAAAACATTTTCTTTAATTTCAATCAGTGTTTCTAAAGATAAGCTATATAAATCATTATCTTTAATATATTCTTTAGCAGAAATTAAAGAATTATATAAATCCTCAGAATTATTAGCACAAAAATCATTTATAACTAAACCATCATCAGTTCTTAAACTCTTAAAAGTAGAATACCCACCACTTAATTTACTTAAATTTCCTTGAGCAAATTTTATAATAGCAGTTCTCTCACCATTATTACATGAACCAATAAATTTATCATAAGCCTGATTTATTTTTACCGAAGAATCATAATATTCTTGATCACTTGTTGCACTAACATTAAATATTAAAAATGCAACAATTATAAATAATAAAATTTTTTTCATAATCCACCTGTAAAAAATCTATATCATACAAAAATTATAACACATCTAATCTAAAAATACTAGACATTTTTAATAATTTTTACAAAATAAAAAAATGGTTTTAAACCATTATTTTATACTATCTATAATACAATTTGCATTATCTACTGGAATATATTTATTAAGAAAATCTATTATTCCTAAAACTATAGTTGGTAAAATCAAAAATATAACAACTGCAATAACTCTTTTACTAACCATTGAAGGCATCTTTTTTTTAGCACTATCATCACCTGCAATTACAACTTTATAAACATCTATAATTGAAAGAAAAATAACTAAACAAACTGCTCCAATTCTAATACCATTAAATATTTCTTTAATAATATTTTTTAAATCATTATTAATCAAATTACATGCATTTTCTTCTTTATCAACACCATGATTCATACTAGTTAATAAACCTAAAGATTTTAAATAATTAGATTGTAAACTTAGAAAAGCAAGAGTATGTTCAACTTCTGGTTGTGCTCCATAGGCATTTAATACTCTATTACTATTATTAATAGCAATATATAAATTATCAGCGGCACTACCACATTCTGCCGAAAATGAATTAAACATCATCTTAATTTCATTGTTTAAATAACCAGAAACATTCTGTTTATTATAAAATGTAGCAATAGATCCTCCCGAATATAACTGAATTGCTCTTTTTTCTCTTTCTGTACATTTTTCACTAAAATCTATAATAGCTTGTTTAACAATATTATCTTTTTCTGATAAACAACTTAATATTTTATCAATTTCATATTCACTACCTATAGATGGACAAGTAGATATCTTATCATTTGTATTAACATTACCTGGAATAATTTCATCATAATAATTTGCAAAAAAATCTTGTAAAACATATCCATGATCCATACCACCACGAGCACAATCTAAAACTAAACCATTATAATCAGGATTAAAATATAAATAACTCAAAAAGGGAGTAACTTCATAAACAAATGATAAATCTGTTTTAAAATATTTACAAACATCATCAAAAGTATATAATCTTTCAAGACCATCTAAACTAATTGCTTTAACTCTATCTCCATTACATTCTAGACACTCTAAAGTTTTAAGAGGAGCAAAATATTTATTGTAAACACTATATGGAATAACTGTAAATTTATTATTTCCAAGAGAAAGTAAAGTAGGACACACTCCTTCTTCAGTTGGGGTACCAGTTAAACCTTTATATAAATTAATGTCAGTTATTGAAGGAGCAAAAACATCCCCAGCACTTAATCCATTTTTTTCATTTGTAATTTTAGCAATATCATAACCACCAAATTTATATCCTTTTACCCAAGGAGCAGTTACATCAATACTAACTTCAAGACTATATTTAACATTTTCTGTTTCATATATACAAGTCATTGCATTAACATTAATTATTAATAAAAAACAATTTATTAAAAATAATATTTTTTTCATACTACCCTCCTGTTACAGCTTTAACACATTCTCCGTTTACATTTACATATGAATTACTTAAATAATTGTTAAGTAAATCTAAAATAAGGTTTATAATAAATGGTATTAAAAGCATCAATATTAAAGCAATCATTCTTTTAATACTTCTATTAACCATTTTTTTAATTTCTGAATCATCTTTTTTACCTAATGTTTGAATCAAATCTAAATTTATTAAAAATATAACTAAAATAACTGATATTAATCTTAATGTATCAAATAATTCATTTAATATTTTTCTTATATCACCACTTATGGCATCACATGCATCTTCACTAGTTGTATTATTATACCAAGGTGTAGTTAAGGCTCCATAACCCGCATAAAAACTTCCTTGTAATGATAAATAACTTATGGTATTTGTATCTCCACCACTATCTACATAATCTGATAACATGTATCTGAGTGAAAATAAAGAATTATATAAATTTTTAGCATTTTTTGCACATCTATCATTTAATTTAATATAATTATTTTTATATTTAAATGTATTTGAATCATAAAAGTTATTCATTGAATCAAAATCATTTGCAAAAAAATATTCTGCAATTGCTGTTTTTTCAATATAAGAACAATCATCACTTGCATAAGCTTTTATGTTTTCTAACATTTGGTTTCTAGTTTGTTCAGTAACACTACCCTTTATTTCCGATGATTCATAATGTGAATAATTAAATTTTTTTATAACTTCTGATTCATATTTATTTTCAATTTGACCAATAATATAACCATTTTTATCAAATAATGTATTATTAACAATTAAATTATTAAAATCTTCTTCACTTTTTGTTATAAAAAATTCTGTTAAATCACTTCCATAATATTTAATTTGCTTAACTATTGGACACTCTAATTGTAAATCTCCTTTTAAATAATTATTATAGATAGAATTTGGATCTCCTGAGTATGTAAAGTTTGTAATTTTACCATTTCCTGTATCATCAATATAATAACCAAAAGTAACGGTATTATTATTTGTTTTATAAGTACAAACTAAAGCATCATTTTCAGCATTAACACTTGGTATAAATAAAATTAAAAATAAGATTAAATATTTCATTTTTCACCTCTTATCTAATACCGCAAATAGGATCATTAATACCTATTGTATTAATCATTTTGAATATAATTTCTATTAATATTGGTGTTAAAATAAGTAAAATAATAGCAATAATTCTTTTTTGTAATGTTTTAAATTGTTTTTTTGAAACATCTTCTTTTCCTGTTATTATTTTAAATATATCAACAATACCTAATAGAGTTCCTAATATGATTCCACAAAATTTTAAAGCATTAAATATTTGTTGTAAAAATTTATATGTTTCATCTCCAAAAGCACTACATTTTGGTGGATTTTTTATTTCTACTTGCATAAAATCTCCATTTAAGAATCCATATCCTTGTAAATAAAATGATTCAAAAAATAAATATTCCATTTTATAATTATTTGTATCTTGTCCAACTATAGCACCTTTAGAATTACCAAATGCTTTTCCTTGTTTTATATAATCATATAATCCTTTTTCTTTAAATAAGACTGAATAGCAATCACTACTTAAACTAGCATCAAAATCTTCTCTTAATTTATCAAAAGGAATATGTCTTTGACTTCTTATAGCATTTAAATCATCTTCTGTACATACTTTAATGTTTTTGGCTTTTTCTAATAAAGCATATATTTCACTTGCTATTTTAAAATATTCTCCAGATGGTAAATCTCTTAAAACAACATCTTCATTTTTATCATATGTTATATTACTGTTTCCATTTAATTCTTTTATATTACTTGAATATATTGGAAATTCATTCTCATTTGTTTGTTGTTTTAAAACATATTTTTGAAATTCATTATAAAATTCTTTTTCATCTTCACTACTATAATTATCATCGCTTATATAGGTTACAATTTTAGTAGAGCTTCCATCTAAAATTTTATTTGAATCAAACATCATAAATTTAGGCAAATATTTATTTAATATTTCAGGGTTATTTATTTCTTCTTCAGTTAAATCCATTTTCATTCCACATCCATATTTTATATTAGGATGACTCGAACAAAATTGTCCCACTCCTTGAATAGTATATTGCCCATCAACATAGTTAAAGGCATATCTTATTTCTTCATTATTATCACTTTTATCATTACTTGTTAATATCAAACTATCTAATTCCAATTCATATTTAGAATCATTTGTACATTCGCCTTCACTATTTCTTTTACAATTTTGCCAATATTTTACAGATGCTGTATAATATTTTCCATTAATATCAACTGTATATGTAATTAATTTATAATCTTTTTGAGTTTCAGCATAAACATTAAATGATAGAAAAATTAATAAAAATAAAATAATTTTTTTCATAAATCACCCTTCATTTATAATTGATCCACATTTTATTGGATTATTTTGTATATATCTTTCATTTAATACTTTTACTATTATATTAACTATAACTGGTGTTAGATATACTAATATTAAAGCAATTATTCTTTTTGTTATTTTGCTCTTTACTTTAGCTCCATCATTTTCTTTTGTTATAATTAATTTATATACATCTGTTATACATAAAAATATACATAATGCTGTTACTAATACTTTTATTGTTTTAAATAAATTTTCTAAAAAATCCATTGTTTTTTGGTCAATTAACTCACATTTAGATGTATCAATAGTAATTTCTGGTTTATATTGAGTTAAAATAGAAATTCCTTCTAGATATTTTGTTTGCATATCATAACATATTAAACTTGAATTTTTTACTGTTTCATCTAATCCATTATAAAATGTTTGTGCTGAATTAATCATATTAATATATCCTTTTTCTCCATATATTAATTCTTTACATTCTGGCTCTAATAGACTTGAATCAAAACTTTTTTTTAAATCATATATATTATTTAATAATTGCATTTTTTTTATAGACTCAGTAGAGCATGCTCCTTTTTTGGTATCATTTCCTACTATATTTTCTTTTAAGTTTTTAAGTAACAATGTATATTTTTCACATTCTCCTTTTGTTAAACTTGCATTATCTTTTTCCTTTTTCGAATCTACTTTTGTATTATTAACTTCTTGATAATTTGCTTGTTTTTCTTTTAATTTTAAGTCTTTATATACATTTATTGGTTTAATTCCAAGATTTGCTTTTTCTGGTATAAATGTTAATTGTCCATTTAATAATTTATCAATATATTCTTTATTATCATTTAAGTTATATGATTCTGCTTCATATGTTTCTTCAAAAACATCTTTATCAAAATAACTTCCTATTATTACTGCATTATTATTTTCATCGAATAATAATAATGGTTTATATTTTTCTGGATTACTAATTAATTCATTATAAAAATCTTTATTCATTCCATATCCATAATATTCTTTATATGAATGTTCTAAATCAGTAAATCCAAATGGTCTTTCTGTATCTAATGAAACATTTAATAATTCATTTAATGGTTTTATTGTTACTTTTTTTCCAATTCCATTATTATCACTTGAAAATACCATTACATTTGTATTTCTCATATTTAATTTTTCATCAATTGTAAATGTTATTACATATTCAGAATCATCAGTTTTATATTTATATTGAATCATACTATCTACTGCATAAATATTGTTTATTAATAAAAAAGGAATAAAAAATATTATTGTTTTTTTTAATATATTATATAACATATTTATCATTCCTTTCATATTTTAGTATTTACTATATTTTCCATCTTTAGAAGTTTCATTTGAACCACCTTCTGGGTTATTCGTATTAGCACCGCTAGTAATACAACATACATTATCTGTTTTTTTAACAAAAAATTCTTTTGTACAGCTTATTATGTTATCTTTACCACTACTTGATGGTAATAAACTTATAATTAATTGAATTAAAAAAAACACAAAATATACACAAACTCCATATATTGTTCTTCTAATTAGAGTACTCCATCCTTTTTTTATTTCATCATCTTTTTGACTTGCTACTGCTTTAAGCATGTCAATCATTCCTAAGATTATTAATGTTATTGGTACTAATATTTTTATTAAATTATATGCATCATTTATCATATAAGCTAGTCCTGCTGGTAATCCACATTTAGTTGCAATTCCACCACTATTATTGCATGAAGTTAAAGGCATTTCTGTACAATCAGCAAATACTGGAAATATAGTAAATATCATTGTTATTAAAATAATTATCTTTTTTTTCATATAAAACTCCTTTTAACATCCACCTACAAATTTACAGACACAGTCCCATATACTATCGCCTGTTACATTTTTCATAATTTCCATAATTAATTGTACTATTGCTACAATAAAAAATACAATTCCTGCATTTAAGCATCTCGATATTAATATTTTTTGTCCTGCTTTTATTTTGTCTTCTTTTTGACTTGCTACTGCTTTACCCATA
>CAKOXR010000020.1 GCA_934130215.1 uncultured Bacilli bacterium | reverse complement strand
GTGCAGTATTAATAGTAATACCACGTTCCCTTTCTTCTGGTGCTTTATCGATATTGGCAAAATCTACTTTTTCATTACCATATTTACCAGCTAAACGAGCAGAAATAGCAGCTGTTAAAGTAGTTTTACCATGGTCTACGTGTCCAATTGTACCAATGTTAACATGTGGTTTTGAACGATCAAATTTTTGTTTTGCCATAATATTTTTTCCTCCTTTTAAATATACAATATTATTTTATATTAATAAGTTAAAAATAGCAACCCTTTTTAATTAATTTCCACTATTTTTCTTAATAATATCTTCAGCAATATTTCTAGGTACTTCTTCATAATGGTCAAATACCATTGAGAAATTTCCCCTTCCTTGAGTGTTAGATCTTAAGCTTGTAGCATATCCAAACATCTCTGATAGTGGAACCATCGCATCAATAGCAAGAGCATTTCCTCTTGATTCTTGACCAAGTGGTCTTCCACGACGACTTGTAATGTCACCCATAACATTTCCTAGATATTCATCTGGTACAACTACTTGTACTTTCATGATAGGTTCTAGAATAACTGGTTTACATTTATTTTTAATTTCTTTTACTGCTAAACTTGCAGCAACTTTAAATGCAGCTTCACTAGAGTCAACTTCATGGTAAGATCCATCAAATAATGTTGCTTTAACATCTACCATTGGATAACCTGCTAGAACTCCGCCTTTTAATGCTTCTTGTAATCCTTTATCAGTAACTGGTATATATTCTCTTGGAACAACACCACCTACAACAGCATCTACAAATTCATAACCTTTATCAGGATTTGGTTCAAAACGAACCCATACATGACCATATTGTCCACGACCACCTGATTGTTTAATGTATTTACCTTCACATTCACCCATTTGTGTGATAGTTTCACGATAAGATACTTGTGGTTTACCAATGTTTGCTTCAACATTGAATTCTCTTCTCATACGATCAACAATTATATCAAGATGAAGTTCACCCATTCCAGCAATAATTGTTTGTCCTGTTTCAACATCAGTTCTTGCTTTAAATGTTGGATCTTCTTCAGCTAACTTTTGTAAAGCAAGTCCCATTTTATCTTGATCTGCTTTTGATTTTGGTTCAACAGCTAATTCAATAACTGGTTCTGGGAAATTCATTGATTCTAGAATTATTGGATTTTTTTCATCACATAAAGTATTACCAGTTGTTGTATTTTTTAATCCAACAGCAGCTACTATATCTCCTGCATAAACTTCTGTTATTTCAGTTCTATTATTAGCATGCATTTGAAGTAAACGACCAACTCTTTCTTTAGTACCTTTTGATGAGTTTAATATATATGATCCAGCAGATAAATGTCCACTATATACTCTAAAGAATGTTAATTTTCCTACGAATGGATCTGTCATTATTTTGAAAGCTAAAGCCCTAAATGGAGCATTATCATCTGCATGAATAACAATTTCATTTCCATCCATATCTGTACCTTTCATTGCTTCAACATCTGTTGGAGCTGGTAAATAGTCAATTACTGCATCAAGTAGTAATTTTATACCCATATTACCTAATGCTGTTCCACATAATACAGGGAAGAAATCAACTTCTAGAGTTCCTTTTCTAATTGCTTTTTTGATTAATTCAACTGGTGCATCTCCTGTTTCAAGATATGTTTCCATTAATTCATCATCATATACAGAAACAGCTTCTATTAATTCATTTCTTTTAGTAGTTGCCATTTCTTTTAAATCTTCAGGAATTTCTATTTCAATAGCATCTTCTGCTTGCTTTCCATCATATTGGTAAGCTTTCATTGTTACTAAATCAATAACTCCTCTAAATTCATTTTCAGCACCTATTGGCCATTCGATTGGAGCATAATTTACTCCTAATCTTTCTTTTATAGATTTTAAACTGAATGCAAAGTCTGCTCCCATTTTATCCATTTTATTTGCGAATATCATACGCGGTACTTTAAATTCAGTTGCTTGACGCCAAACTGTTTCTGTTTGTGGTTCAACTCCAGCTTGAGCATCTAGTAGTGCAACAGCACCATCAAGTACACGAAGGCTTCTTTCAACTTCTACTGTAAAATCTACATGTCCTGGGGTATCAATTATATTAAAACGATATCCTTTCCAGAAGGCAGTTGTGGCAGCAGATGTAATTGTAATACCTCGTTCTTGTTCTTGTTCCATCCAGTCCATTTGTGAAGCACCATCATGTGTTTCACCAATTTTATGGATTTTTTTTGTATGGAATAATATTCTTTCAGTACAAGTAGTTTTACCTGCATCTATGTGAGCCATTATTCCGATATTTCTAGTTTTTTCCAAACTATACTCACGAGCCATAATTTATCCTCCTATATTTTACCAACGGTAATGAGCGAATGCTTTATTTGCTTCGGCCATACGATGCATGTCTTCACGCTTTTTAACAGCAGCTCCAACTCCGTTTGATGCATCGATTATTTCATTTGCTAAATTTTCAGCCATTGTATGACCATTTCTTAATCTAGCATAATTTACTAACCATCTTAATCCTAAAGCTTGACTTCTGTCTGCTTTAACTTCTACTGGTACTTGATAATTAGCTCCACCAACTCTTCTTGATTTAACTTCTAGAGCTGGTTTAATATTTGCTAATGCTTTTTCAAATACTTCCATTGGTTCTTTATTTGTTTTTTCTTTTACGATTTCAAAAGCATCATAAAGGATTGTTTGAGCAACTCCTTTTTTACCATCTATCATAATAGTATTTATTAATTTTGTAACCAATTTAGAGTTATATATAGGATCAGCTAAAACGTCTCTTTTAACAGCACGTCTTTTTCTCATACTTTACCTCCTTATTTTTTTGTTTTTGGTTTTTTTGTTCCGTATTTACTACGGCCTTGCATTCTTTTTTCTACTCCAGCAGTATCCATTGTACCACGAATAATGTGATATCTAACACCGATTAAGTCTTTAACACGACCGCCTCTTATTAGTACAACACTGTGTTCTTGTAGATTATGTCCTTCTCCAGGTATATATGCTGTTACTTCCATAGCATTACTTAATCTAACACGAGCATATTTACGAAGTGCAGAGTTTGGTTTCTTTGGTGTAAGTGTTCCAACACGAGTACATACTCCTCTTTTTTGTGGAGAATCTAACTTAGTTTGTTTTTTATCTTTACTATTGTATCCGATTCCTAATACTGGACTTTTTCTCTTTCTTGTTTTATCTGTACGATTTTTGCGTATTAATTGATTTATTGTAGGCATGTTCTTCCTCCTTTCCACACATCCAGGTGTTTCATTTTCCTTATTAATTTAGGGTTTATATAGAATAAACCCAATTAAAAAGCAAATATAATATATCATTTTTAAAGTGTTTTTGTCAACTTATTTTGTATTATTTTATACATTTTTTTACTTTATAATAAAATATTAATATTTAATCATTATCTATTTAAATTATAAATTACTTTAAATTTTATTTAATACTAACTTTTTATAATTATCTTTTTTTACTATATTAAAATAATTATATTTAACTAACTCAAATAATTCCCCTACACTAAATAAATAATCAAAGTTATCGTTTAAAGATTTAAAAACAAGTTTTCCATTTTTAAATAATTTTTTATTTAAAACAATTTTAAAAGAAGAATTAAAATTATTTAATATTATAAAATTATTACTTTCTTTTAAAAGGAATAAAATAAAATCATTTATACTCATTTTTCTTATATTATATGACTTAAAATTATAAGAAAAATCATTTATTTTTTTAATATTTTTTTTATAAATAAGAAAGTATCCATTATTATCTTTTTTTAAATCTAATTTTACATAAGATTTATTATTTATATTATAACCATGTATATAATTATAATTATTATTTAATTTATATAAAAATTCATTAAGATTAACAAAAATAATTAAATTATAATCAAAAATATAAAACATTTTTTAATCACCTTAATAAATTATACTATTTAAAAAAAAGTATTCAAGTATTAATGAATAAATAAAAAAAATAAAACCAAAATAATTTTAGGTGATTATATGATTGATCCGTTTGTACTTATTAATAAATTTAAAGAAGAAACAAATAATAGTCCTTTTATAGTTTATAGAAAAAAAATAATAAATAAAAAAGAAATTTATATAATTTTTAATGATTCTTTAATTTCAAATGATAAAGTAAGTGATTTTATAGTAAGAAGTTTAAATAATATTAAAGATTTAAAAGAAATAAAAAATAATTTAAATAGTTGTAAATATAAAGAAATAACAACTTATGAAGATTTTTCAAAATATATAAACAATGGTTTTACTATTATTTTATATGAAAATATAGGTCTTGCTTTTGAAACAAAAGGAAATTTAACAAGATCAGTTCAAATACCTACAACAGAAAATGCAATTAGGGGTTCTAAAGATGCTTTAATAGAGGATTATCAAACAAATATAGGCTTAATAAAAAAAAGAATTAAATCAAATAATTTATGGGTAAAAGAATTTGAAAAAGGAAAATATACAAAAACAAAAATTGGTCTATGTTATATAAATACAATAACAAAACCAAATTTAATAAATAAAATATCTGAAAAAATTGATTCAATTAATATAGATGGAATAATAACATCAGATGATCTAAAGAAGCATCTTGAAAATAATATAAAATCAATATTTCCAACAATTACAACAACAGAAAGACCAGATAAAATAAGTAAAGCTTTATTAAAGGGAAAAATAGTAATAATTGTTGATAATAGTGAATTTGCTCTCATATTACCGGGTTTATTTGTAGATTACTTCAAAGCACCTGAAGATTGGTATGGTAATACAATTAATGTATCAATAACAAGAATTATAAAATATATTGCCTTTTTTATATCAATATTAACACCAAGTATATATGTTGCAATGATAACATATAACCAAGAAATAATACCAACGGATTTATTAATAAATTTTGCAACTCAAAGAAATGGTGTACCTTTTCCTGCTTTTATAGAAGCTTTTATGATGATAATAGCTTTTGAAATTATAAAAGAAAGTGAATATAGGGTTCCAAATTCAAGTGGTTCTGCTCTATCAATAGTAGGTGCTTTAATATTAGGTGATGCCGCTGTTACAGCTGGTATAGTATCCCCTATTATGATAATTGTAATAGCAGTAACAGCAATATCATCACTTCCCTTTTCTGAACCTGAATTTATAGCTTCAATTAGAACATATCGTTTAATATTTATGATTGGAGGTTCTATTATGGGAATAATAGGAATTGTTTCTATTTTTATATTTTTTATAATTAATTCATGTTCTGTAGAACCATTTGGAATTCCTTTTTTATCTCCAATTCAACCTTTTGATATTAATGGATTTAAAAATACTTTTATTAAATTACAAACAAATAAAAGAATGAAAATTTTATCAAATAATAAAATAAGGAGTAAACAATGAAAAAACTAATTTTATTAATTTTAATATTATCTTTATGTGGATGTAATTATAAAGAATTAGATAAAATTGCTATTACTTTAGGTTGTGGTATTGAAAAAATAGATAATGAATATCAAATTACAATTCAAATAGCGGATACTCAAAAACAAGGAAATTCTAATACTTCTTCAAGTAGTATTAAGTTTAAAAATTATTCAAATAAAGATAAAACTATTCATGAAGCATTTAGAGGTGTTTTATCAAAATTACCGAAAAAAGTTTATTCAGGTCATTTACAAGTGTTAATAATTGATGAATCAATAGCACATAGTGGTCTTGAAGATATTATGGACTTCTTTTTTAGAGAAGTAGAACTTCGTAATGATTTTTATGTTTTTGTAAGTAGAAATAATACTCCATCAGAGATTTTAAATGTTTTAACTCAAGTTTATCCAATAAATTCTATTGGGATAAGAAATTTACTTGAAAATAATAACAAATATTTAAGTGGTAGTATTCTATCTAGTTTTGAGAATCTAATTGATGAATATATAAGTCCAACTAAAGAAATTATATTACCTTCTATTACAGTTATTGGTAAAAATGGTGATAAAAAAGAAAATTTGGAAACTTCGAATCCTAATTCTTTATTATTAGTAAATGAAACTTCCATTTTCAAAGATAACAAATTAATATTTTATTTAGATAAAAATCAAACAATTTATTATAATTTAATTAAAAATAAGTTAAAAAATACAATTATTAATGTTGAATGTTCTAAAGATAAGTATATAACTTTAGAAATAATAAATAATAAAACTGATATAAAAATTAATAAAAATACCCCTATTATTGATATAAATATCAAATCTAAAGTAAATTTAACTTCATCTATGTGTAATTATGATATATCAACAAATAAAGGAATAAAACAAATTGAGTATTTAACTTCTTTAGAAATTGAAAAAAATATAAATGATTTAATTAATTTATCAAAGGAATATAAAACTGATATATTTTATTTTAAGGATTTATATTATAAAAAAAATAATAAATATTATAATAAAATAACAGATTATGAAAATTTTTATCAAAACTTAAAAATAAATTTATCTGTTAATGTTAATATATTTGAGAAAGGAAATAGTTTAAAGGTAATTGATAATGAAAAAAATAAGTAATTTTAATTTATTAAGTTTAATGATTTTCTTTCTTTTTACAACAACATATGGTGAAGGAATATATGTTATTATAAAAGAATCAGGTGTTGATTCTATAGTAAGTATAATAGTTAGTTCCTTTTTTTCATTATTTTTTATTTTTATTTTTAATAATTTATTTAATTATGAACCTACTTTAAATATATTTGAAAAAAATGAAAAATTATTTAAATTTCCTTTTATTCCAAATTTAATTTTAATTTTATTTGCACTTTTAATTTCATCAATTCAATTTTTTAATTTAACAAATTTTATTGTTTCTCAATTTTTATCAGAGACATCCCCTATTTTTATTGGTTTAATTTTTAGTTTATTAATAATGTATGCTTTATCAAAGGATATATCAGTTTTAGCTAAAACAACAACAATATTTTTCTTTATAAATTTATTTCTTTTTTTAGTATCAATAATTGGGTTAATTAAAGATTTTGATTATACAAATCTTATGCCAATACTAGAGCATGGTCTAAAAAACCCACTAAAAGGAGGAATAAAATTATTTTTAATTAATGTTTTTCCTTTATTTATTTTATTATTAATACCTCAAAATAAAATAATAAATTATAAAAATAAAACAATATTTATTTCTTATTTAATATATTTATTATTATCATTTATTATAGTTATATTTACAATTGGAAATTTAGGTATTAATTTAGCAAAATTATATCAATATCCTGAATATATAGTTTTAAGAAGGATAAATTTTTTAAACTTTTTAACAAGAATTGAAAATATATTATTTATACAATGGATCTTTGGTTTATTTATATTAATGAGTTTTAGTGCATTTATTATAAAAGAAAAACTAAAATTTAAATATAATTATATTATAATAGGTTTATTAATATTTATTGTATCGTTCAACTCTTTTAAAACATTAACTTTATTTAATGATTTTATGTATAATATTTACCCAATTGTTATAATACCTTTTATCATATATATATTGATATTTTATATAAAAACAAAAAGAAATCATTAGATTTCTTTTATTTTAAATGTAATTTTTTTAAAAACTTATTTATATATTCTACTCCAAATATAGATTTAATTAAACCTATTTTATATGATAAACCAAAATATATAATTATTCCAATAATAGAGTATATAATTAAACTTACCATACTAATTACTCTACCACCTGTTAAATATGGATTAATGATTAATTTTAAACCAAATAAACATATTAACATTATAATAGAGCATATTATAGTTTTAATTGAATTTATAAATGTTTTTTTATAAGCAAATTTATATTTTTTTCTAAAATAAATTAAAACAACTAAAAATACTAATAATTGAATTAATATATCAGCAACTGCTGGACCATAATATGCTTTTATATTTATTAAATCTAATAAATACATTAATGGTGTATTTAATAATATTTTTAATAAAACACTTACTAAGAGTATTATTAAAGTTAATTTTGTATTATTCATTGTTTGATTGGCATCTAATAATATAGAATACATTGAATAACTAACAGCTGTAAATATTGTTACTTGTAGCATACAACTTCCAAGATCTAAAGAATCTAAACCATAAAAAATAGTCCATATTTCTTTTGATAAAAATGATATTCCAATAGCAGATGGAAGGGTTAAAAATATAATCATTTGAAATGCTTGATTTATTTTATCATTTACTCCTTTTATATCATTTAAAACCATACAACTACTAATTGATGGTATTAAACTAACAGCAACTCCTAAACAAAATGATGCAATAATTGTATTAAATTTATTTCCCCATGTAACAATAACACTTGATGCTGTTTCAGCTGTTATTGTATCAAATCCTATTTTAGTTAAACCTTTAACAATAGTAAATGTATCTACTAAACTATATGCACTTTTCATAAGTGCAATTACTATAAAAGGAATAGCATAAACAATTATTTTTTTTATTAATTCTTTATCAGATATTTTTTTATTTTTATCTGATTTAGTTTCAAATTTACTTTTTTTAATTTTTATTATTATATAAATACTAGCTGCTATTGCTCCTACTGTTGCACCAAATACACTAACAGCAACACCATTAGTAATTCCTAAATTAAATACTTTTATTGTTAAATAACTTCCAAGTACTACTACTAATACTCTAACTAATTGTTCTATAATATTAGCAACACTACTTATTTGAATGTATTTTGATCCTTGAACATATCCTCTTGCAACACTTAAAAATGGAACAAATAGTAATGCTGTTGAAACAACTCTTATTACAAATGCAATGTCTTTAATACTATTACCGCCTGTTGCATTTCCCATAATATATTTAGCTAAACCATCTGCAAATATAATCATTAGTAAAAAGCAAATAAAACCAACTGTTGTCATCATTATTTTTCCTAATTTATATATTCTTTCTTTTGCTTCATAATTTCCAATTGTATCATATTCACTAACTGATTTAGAAATTGCTAAAGGAACTCCACTAGTACTTACATTAACAAACATTGAATAAATACTATAAGCATAACTATATAAATTTCTTCCCATTGTTCCAATTATTGAATAAAATGGAATTACATATACTAACCCTAATATTTTACATACAATAATTCCAAGAGTTGCTATAATAGCACCACTCATAAAATTTGTTTTTTTCATATTTTACCTCATTCATACATTATTAAAGCTGAAAAGCAATAGATCTGATCTTCTCCACTTATTCCAACTGCTACATTATATTTTATATCATATATTTCATATGAATCATCTATGAAATCATTTATTTTTGATTCTAAATCACTTTCATTTTCTTCATCAAATATTTTTACTTTCATTTTATCACCAATAAAATTATAAAATAAATATTTTAAAAAAATTGTCAATTTTTTAATTTTTTTTCTATTTTTTTATAATCTGGACAATATTTATTAACTGTTTCCCAAAATTGTTTTGAATGATTAAAATGAACAAAATGAGATAATTCATGAATTATAACATAATCTAAACAAGAATAATCATATTTAACAAGATTAAAATTTAAAGTAACAGATTTTACTTTTCTATTACAAACACCCCATCTTGTTTTCATTGTTCTAATTTTTAATATTGGATAAGGAATATTTTCATCAAATCTATTATAATAAAAATCTAAATGATTTTTAAATATATTAAATACTTCTTTTTTATACCAATTATTTAATTTATTTAAATCTTTTACTTTTATTATATTATCTAAAATTTCAATATTTTTTATCTTTTCATCTATTATTATATCATATTTTTTACCCATTAGGTAAAAACCTTCTTTTTTTTCTTTTGATAGATTTTTTTTTAAAAAGTTAATATTATTTTCTAGTATTTTAATTATATTATTGTTTCCAACTATATAATTGGTTGTAATTATTATATTTTTATTTTCATCTACTCTTATATATGTATTTTTATTATTTTTTCTTTTTATTATTACATTATATAAGATTCCATCTATTTCATATTTCATTTTATTAAAGATAAATTAACTCTTTTTTTATTTAAATCTATATTATCTACATATACTTCTATAATATCACCAACACTTAATATATCATTTGGATCTTTTATAAATTTATTTGACATTTTAGATATATGTATTAATCCATCATCATGAAGTCCAATATCTACAAAAGCACCAAATGGTGTAACATTTCTAACTGTTCCTTCTAATGAATCACCAATTTTTAAATCTTTAAGTTCTAATATATTATGTTTTAAAACAGGTTTTTTTTCTTCATCTCTAGGATCTCTTTTAGGCATTTTTAATGATTTTATAATATCTTCTAAAGTAAATTTATCTGTTTTAAATTCATTTTCATCAAGTTCTATATTATTTAATTTATTTATTAATTCTTCTGTTCCTATTTTATCTAAAGTTAAATCTAATTTTTTTAATATTTTTAAAGCTATATCATAACTTTCAGGATGTATAGAGGTATTATCTAATATATTATCACCATTTACTCTTAAAAACCCAATAGCTTGTTCATATGTTTTTGAACTTAATATTTTTTTATTTAATAATTCTTCTCTTGATTTAAACATATTTATTTCTCTATATTTAATTATTTTATCAATTGATGTTTTAGATAACCCAGATATATATTTTAGTAAATATAATGATGCTGTATTTATATTAACACCAACCATATTTACAGCTTTTTGAACAGTAAAATCTAATGTTTCCGATAACTTTTTAGTTGGTAAATCATGTTGATAAAGTCCAACTCCAATACTTTCAGGATTAATTTTAACTAATTCAGCAAGTGGATCTTGTAATCTTCTTCCAATACTAACAGCACTTCTTTCCTCAACTTGTAAATTAGGGAATTCTAATTTTGCTAAAGGAGATGCACTATATACAGATGCTCCTGCTTCACTTACTATTATATAATTGATTTTTGGAAAATCTTTTAATACATCTGCTATAAAAGATTCACTTTCTCTAGATGCAGTACCATTACCTATTGCTATTATTTCTATATTATATTTATTTAATAATTTTTTTACAATTGTTTTTGCTTCTTCATATTTATTAATAGGTTCATGAGGATATATTTTTGCAATTTCAATTAATTTACCAGTAGGATCTATAACAGCAAGTTTACAACCTGTTCTAAATGCTGGATCTAAACCCATTACCCATTTTTCTTTTAAAGGTGGTGTTAATAATAATTTTTCCAAATTTTTTCCAAAATTATTTATTGCTATATCAGATGCCATTAATGTAAGATCTGCTCTAACTTCTCTTTCAATAGATGGTTTTATTAATCTTTTATAAGAATCTATTATAGATAATTTAACTATATCTACAACATAACTATTTATATTTTTTATAATTTTTTTATTTAAATAATCTAATATTTTATCTTCTTCAATAGTTATATTAACATTTATAATATTTTCTTTTTCAGCTCTATTTATAGCAAGTATTCTATGAGGTTTAATTTCTTTAACTTTTTCTTTATAATCATAATACATTTCATAAACTTTATTTTCATCAACAGCATTTTTTTTAATTTTTGTTTCTATTATTCCATTATTATATATATAATTTCTAATTGCTTTTCTATAATAAGCATTATCACTTATCCATTCTGCAATTATATATTGACTTCCCTTTAATGCTTCTTCTTTAGTTTTCACTTTTTCATTTATAAATTTTTTTGTAATATCATCAATACTTCCTTTTAAAGGAAAACTCATTATAATTTTAGCAAGTTCTTCTAATCCATTATTAATAGCATCTGTTGCTTTAGTTTTTTTCTTTTCTTTAAAAGGTCTATAAAGATCTTCTACTTCAACTAATTTTTTTGCTTTTAAAATTTCTGTTTTTAATTCTAAAGTTAATAAACCTTTTTCATCTATTAATCTAATAACATCTTCTTTTCTTTTAAATAAATTTAATTGATAAATATAATATTCATTAATTTTCCTAATTTCATCTTCATTTAGACCACCTGTTTTTTCTTTACGATAACGAGCAATAAAAGGAACAGTAGAACCATCCTCTAATAAACTTAAAGTATTTAAAACCTGTTCTTTTTTTATATTTAATAAATCACATATTTCTTTTATAATTTCATCTTTCATACTTAACACCTAAATAATATTTTAACAAAGTAAACAAAAAATGTCTATTTGTTTTTAGACATTTTAAGTATTTTATTAGGTGTTATTTTTACATTATTAGTTAAATACATTTGTTTTCTCATATGTTTTAATAATTCAATCTTTTTTTCTTTACTTAAATTAACATTCATAATAATGTCATCAAAATAATCATCAACTACTACCATTTTTTTAGCAATTTCAAATTCTTTTGGATCCATTGAATTATATTCTACTTTAATTTTACCATCACTGGTAATAGATGGAAAATTAAAAACTTTATCATTATCATATTTAACATTTTTTTCTTTAACAGCTTCTTTAAAAGGTACTAATTTATCATTTCTTGTAAAGATATATCTAACATCAGTTGTATCAGTTTTTTCAAAGTATTTTATACTTGCATATACTAAATTAAATGCCGGAATTAAACATGTTAACATACTAAGTATTTCATTACCTTTATAACCTTTTATCTTTTGAACTGAAAATCCAAGTTCTTTAGTTCTTATTTTTTCATATATTGAACTAACTACATTTAAAATAAGAGATATTATAACTGTAATTAAATAAATGTTAAAAAATTTAACAACAAATAATGCTAAAAATAATTCAATAATAAACCCCATAATCAAAAGTGTTCCTAAATTCATTCAACAACCTCCTAAGTCGCTTATATTATACACAAATAATAACTATATGTCAAAAAAATTTAACATTTTTTTATTCCTAAATGTTTATATGCTTTATCTGTTACAACTCTACCTCTTAATGTTCTTTTTAAAAATCCATTTTGTAATAAATACGGTTCATATACATCTTCTATAGTAGATTGTTCTTCCCCTATAGAAGAACTAATTGCCTCAATACCAACAGGTCCTCCATTAAATCGTTCAATAATTGATTTAAGTAAATTATAATCTGTTTCATCTAATCCTTCTTTATCAACTTTTAATTTATCTAAAGCATATGTAGCAACATCAAATGTAATAACATCTTCATCCATAACTAAAGCAAAATCTCTAACTCTTTTAAATAATCTATTAGCAATTCTAGGTGTACCTCTACTTCTTTTAGCAATTTCATAAAGTGCATCATTTGAAATTTTATAATCAAGAACTTTAGAAGTTCTTTTAATTATAGATGATAAATCATCAATTGTATAATAATTTAATTTTGAAATAATTCCAAATCTATCTCTAAGTGGTCCCATTAAATCACCAATTCTAGTAGTTGCCCCAACTAAAGTAAATGGTGGCAAATCAATTTTAATGGTTCTACAAGAAGAATCTGTTCCAACAACTATATCAATAGTAAAATCTTCCATAGCTGAATATAATAATTCCGATGCAAATTTAGGAATTCGATGTATTTCATCAATAAATAAAACATCCCCGGGTTCAAGTGCTGATAAAACTGCCGCTAAATCACCTATTTTTTCTATTGATGGTCCACTTATTGTTTTAATATTACTTCCAAGTTCATGAGCAATAATGAAAGCAAGTGTTGTTTTACCTAAACCAGGAGGACCATATAAAAGTGTATGATCTAAACAATCTCCTCTCATAAGTGCTGCTTTTATAAAGATTTTTATATTTTCTTTTACTTCACTTTGACCAATATATTCATTCATTGATTGTGGTCTTATACTATATTCAAAATCATTTTCAACCTTAGAATTATTTAATACTTCATTCATATTATTACCCCCTAATTTTTAAATAATAATTTTAAAGCATCTTTTATTTGATCATTAAAAGGTTTAGAATTATCAATATTTTTTATGATTTTATTAATTTCATTCATTTTATAACCTAAACCTTTTAAACTATCTATCAATTCATCATTACAACAATTATTAGTAACCAATTTACCTTTTAAATCTAAAATAATTTGTCTTGCTATTTTATCTCCAATTTTAGGAAATTTTTTTAAATATAAAATATTTTCTTCTTCAATTGCTTGTTTTAAATCATTAATTGTTCCAAAACTAAAAAAAGAAAGAGCTATTTTACATCCTAATCCTTTAACATCAATTAATTTTAAAAATAAATCTTTTTCTTCTATACTTTTAAATCCATATAAACTACTTTCATTTTCTTTAATATAATGATAAATATATAATTTTACGGTTTCATTTTTTTTAAATAATGAATGATTAGAAATATATATTTTATACCCAATTCCATTATTATCTAAAACAATATAATTAAAGCATATATAAACAACTTCTCCTTTTATATAATCATACATATATCACCTTTTATTTTTTAACATATAAGCTAATATATAATACTCAAATATCGCAAATATAATAATATATACACCAATTAATATTAATTGTAGTGTTCCATTTGTATATTCTTTAATAATGCTTGGTAAAGAAGCTGGAATATACTTAAAAACAAAACTTGAAAATTCACCTAAATATTTACCATAAAAACTAGCAATAGCATTTAAAACTCTTAATAATATATCAAAAGAACATATAAAATATATACATCTTTTAAATCCTTTCAAAAAACAACATGCAACTACTATTACTAATAAAACAATTACAACTTTTAGCATACCTACCCTCCATATTCTATTGTTATTTCACCAACAATTATTTTATCAATTTTATCTTTAAATTCTAATTTAATTTTATAATTATCAACAATATATTCATTTTGTAAACCTTTATTATATAAAATATTATATAAATTATTTGGTTCAATAATTTCTTCAAATTTTTTAACATCATCAAAATATAAATCATCATAATATATACCATCAATATAAATACCATTTATTATATATTCATCATAATATATTTTATAATAAACATTGTTTATAGATTTATATTGACTAAGTAAATCATTTAATTTATCATTTTTAGGTATTTTAACATTATCATCAGAAATTACATTATAACTTTCTCTAACAGGTTTATATGAAACAATAATAATTAAACTTATAATTAATCCTAAAAACAAATAAATAATATTTCTCATTTGAACATTATTTAAAAGAATTTTAACATTTTTCATTTAAAATACTTCCTAATAAATTATCTTTATAACCATTTATAAAATCTCTAGCATTCTGTTTCTTTTTACCTTCTAATTGGACTTCTTTTAATATAATTTCGCCATCTAAACATTTAATACCAATTCCATCATTATAAATATTTATAATTTCTCCATTATATTTTCCCTTATTACTAAATCCAATTTCACTACTCCAAACTTTTAATATTTTGTTATTTAAAATACAATAAGCACCAGGAAATGAATTAAGACCTCTTATTTGATTAAAAATATCTCTTTTAGATTTAGAAAAATCAATTCTTTCATCATCTCTCCTTATATTATAACCATAAGTTGCTTCATCATTATTTTGTTTAATAACATTTATATTACCACTTACAATCATTGGAATAGCATCTAAAATAAGATCTCTACCAATAATAGATAATCTATCATGTAATTTTTCCGTTGTATCATCATCTGTTATTAAAGTTTCCTTTTGTAAAATAATATCTCCTTCATCCATTTTTTCATTCATATACATAATAGTTATACCAGTCTTATCATAACCATCAATAATAGCATGATGAATAGGAGCACCACCTCTTAATTTAGGTAAAAGTGAAGCATGAATATTAATTGCTCCATACTTAGGACAATCTAATAATGCTTTAGGAA
>CAKOXR010000019.1 GCA_934130215.1 uncultured Bacilli bacterium | reverse complement strand
ACTTAGGACACTCAAGTAATTCTTTAGGAATAATTTGACCATAAGCACAAGTAATAATCATATCTGGTTTTAACTTAATAATTTCTTCATATTCTTTTTTTATTTTTTCTGGTTGAAAAACCTTTATATTATGTTTTAAACCAACTTCTTTTATAACAGGACTAATAACTTTATTTGAAACAACTCGATCTGGTTGAGTAACAATTAAAATAACATCATAATTTTCAATCAAACCCTCTAAAATAGGTTTACTAAATTCTGGTGTACCCATAAATACTATTTTCATATATACCTCCGTTAACATTGTACCATAAATATTTTTTTTTTAATATAATTTGACTTATTTTTTTTTAAGTTTATAATGTTTATAGTTAAAAAGGAGGTTTTATGAATACTTATTATCGCTTAGTAGGTGATCATATAATAGTTAAAGATGAATTTAATAATTATAAATATGTTAAAAAATATAAAAATATTGAAAATATACTTGTCCAAGAAAATATAATTGAACACATTAAAAATGAACAAAATTATATAATTTATAAATATAATGAGTTAAAAAGTAAACAAAATAAAGTTATAGATAACATCATTATTTCATCTATTTTAGCTTTATTTTCAGCAATAATAATTAATTTCTCAATTTATTTTGTTTATTTTAATATTGCTTTTATTTTAAAAATATTATTTTTAACAAATTTAGTAATGTTTCCTATATATACAAGTCCATTAATTTATAATATTATAAAATATAATAAAACAAATAAAAAATTAAAAAATTTAAATAAATTATATAATAACTTAGATTTAATAATTAAAGATCAATATGAAATAAGTAAAACTATTAATTCATCAAATATAGTTGAAAATGATTATACAAGAGTAAATGATAAAAAAGAAATTGATTTAATTAATAATTATATAAATAATTATTATGTAAAGAAAAAAATATTAAAAAGGTAATACTTATAACCTTAAAGGGTTAATTTCAAGTATTACCTTTATTTTACTTTCTTTATATTGATTATTTATAAATTTAATTTTTTCATATATTTGTTTATATTCTTTATATTTAACAATAATTTGAACACAATAAATATTATTAATTTTAGGAATTAATGAACTAGATGGACCAAGTAAAGTAATACCATCTTGTTTTAAATAATTTATAATCTTATCTCCTTCTTTAAAACAATTATCAATATTTTTATCCATTATTTTTATTAATAATAAAGAACAATAAGGAGGATAATTTAATTTTTTTCTTATTTTCATTTCCATTTCATAAAAACCTTTATAATCATTATTTCCTGCAAATCTAATACTATAATGATCTATATTAAATCCTTGAATAACAACTTCTCCTCTTTTATTACTTCTTCCAGATCTACCTGCAACTTGATTTAAAAGTTCAAAAGTTCTCTCACCACTTCTAAAATCAGGAAAATTTAAAGAAGCATCACCATTTATAACCCCAACCAATGTAACATTATCAAAATCTAATCCTTTTGCTATCATTTGAGTTCCAATTAAAATATCATATTCATTATTCCGAAAAGATTCAACTATTTGTTCATGTGATCCTTTTTTACTAGTTGTATCATTATCCATTCTAATTATACTACAATCAAACATTTCTTTTAATGTTTCCTCTAATCTTTCAGTTCCAATTCCATGAAAATTTAATTTTTTATTACATTTGGGACATACTTTAGGTAATATTTCTTCATAACTACAATAATGACACTTTAACTTATTAATAGATTTATGATAAACAAGAGGAATATCACATTTAGGACATTTAATAACATTCGAACAATTAGAACATACTAAACTAGTAGTATATCCCCTACGATTTAATAAAATAATAATTTGTTCTTTTTTAAGTAATCTATTTTGTATTTTTGTTTTAAGTAAATCAGAAATAATAAAATTACCTCTTTTATATTCATTACACATATCAACATAATAAACTTTTGGTTCTTGATTATTGACTCTATTTTTAAGTTCAATTAAAGTATATATATTTAATTTACTTCTTGTATAACTTTCAATAGAAGGAGTAGCACTCCCTAATATAACCTTACAATTATGATATTTTCCCCTCTTTAAAGCAATATCAATAGCACTATAAGTAGGCGAACTTTCTTGATGATAAGAGCTTGATTGTTCTTCATCAATAATAATCAAACCAATATTTGTAAATGGTGCAAATATAGCACTTCTTGCACCAACTACAATATTAACTGTTTTATTTTTTATTTTTCTAAATTCATCAAATTTTTCTCCATCTGATAAACCACTATGTAAAATAGCAACATTTCCTTTATAACGAGATTTAAAAATATTTGTTAATTGTGAAGTTAAACTTATTTCAGGAACTAATAATATAACTTCCTTATTTTCTTTTAAAACTTCATCTATAACATGCATATAAACCTCTGTTTTACCACTACCTGTTACACCATGTAAAAGAAAAGGTTTAAAACCAGTACTATTAATTATAGTATCAAAAGCTTTTTTTTGCTCTAAATTTAAATCATGAATTTTATAATTATAATTATCTTTTTCTTTTAATCTATTTACTTCTTCATAAACAATTTTTAAAATATTTTTTTTTATTAAATCATCTATCATATAATTTGAAAAATTTAAATCTTTTTTTAAAACTTTTCCATTTTTTTTAATAAAATCATATATTTCTTTTCTTTTGCCTTCTAATATACTATCTTTATTTATAACAATATATTTATCATATTTTATATTAATATTAAAGTTTTTTTTAGCTTTTAATCCTTTAGGTAACATAGTTTGATAACAACTAGATAAACTACTAAATGTTTTTTTTGACATATATTTTCCAAGTTCAAGTAATTCATCATTTAAAACTGGTTCATTATCGATAACAGATATAATATCTCTACATTCATAATCTGGTTTATTATCATCTATTGAAACAACAAAACCTTCTAAAGTTCTATTACCAAAAGGGACAATAACTCTTTCCCCAATTTTAATATTTTTATAACTAGAAGTTTTATAAGTAAATATTTTATCTGTATTTTTATTAGTTAACTCAACTATAACACCAATATATTTCATAATTCCCCCATAATTATAAGGAGTGAAATTTAAATTTCACTCTTATATTTTTTGTTTTTTTCTGTACTTTTTATAATTTCATTAATTATCATTTCTTGTCCAAAACCAGTATTTATTATAAATTCAATTCTATCTTCTAATAAATCTGGTTTAATTTTTTTAATAATATTTTTAATTTCTTCTCTTTTTTCATTGTTTTTTAAATCTTTTGTAACTTGCATCAATAAAACAGTAGTTCCAAATTCATTATAAATTTTTACTAAAGAATCAAAATAAGAAATTTGTTTTTCTTTTGGTTTATCTTGTATATCCTCATATCCTTTAACTAAATTACCAATTAAATAAATATAGTTTCCATTATTAATAGAATCATTTATTTCCAATTTACTCATTTGAGGATATGATATCTCTATTATTTTAATAATAATATCTTTTTTATCAATAAAACTTTTTTTAATTGTTTCAATTAATACTTCATAACCATAACGATTATAAACTTCTTTTAAAGAATCAAAAAATAAATTTTCTTTTTTTATTTTTGTTTCTTTTTCTAAAGATATATCATCTGCATATATTGAATTAATAAATTTTTCGCATCCTTCTTCAATAGAAGAAAAACTACCAATTTTATCTTCAACAATTTTTAAAACATCATTAGGACTTAAATTATATTCAAGCTCCAATCTCAAATTACGATTTGGTATATTACCTCTTGTAAAACCAGTTGAATCATTATTTTTAATATATCTAGTTAAAGCAAACATAACCTGATTAGCTCCATATTTTTTCTTATTCGCATCAATTACAGTATATAAAATAGAACTATCCTTAACTTTTCCATTATTTGTTTTAAGTATATCATCTAATTCATAATTTCTAAGAGTTTTATAACCAATTTCATAAATCATTTTTAAATCAGGATTTAATTCAACATCACTTTTTTGTTTTAAATAATTACTAAATCTTGCCCAATCTAAATTCATTCCCTTATTTAAACATTCTGCAAGAATAACTGATAATTCAAAGTTATATGCTCGATTTCCATCTTTAGTAATACCAACACCTTTATAATTCAAAGTTAAAGGACTAACAGGATTTAATTCTTTTTTAATATCAGGATCATTATTAATAAAATCAATTATTTTTAAAGCATCTTCTTTAAACCCAACTCTAATTACTATATTATCATTTCTAATTAATTTACCAACTTTAGAAATATGTTTAATATTATTCGATCTTAAAAACTCAAATATTTTAGAAACATTTAAATCTAAATTATGACTTTTTAAAGGAATATATAATTTAATAGCATCTTTCATACTATGTTCACAATTAATAAACTGACAAAAATATTTCCAATCATCAGCTTTAAAAACTGCAATACCAGGTCTTTTCTTAAATCTATCAATCCAAATATTAAACAAAGGCTCAACATTTTCCATAACACCAAGAAGACCATAAGAAACAAGAACTGTATAAACCATACCAGGCTCCATAACAAAATCAGGACTATTGCTTTTATTATAATTATATAATGAAGTCAAATAATTTAAAAAACCATCAATATATTCTCTATTCATTATTTATCTCCTCAACAATTTCAGTTAAATCAATAGTATCCTCAATATCATCCATTTTATTATTTTCAATCTCAGATTCTTGAAAAATTTTAATCTCTTTACCATCTAAATCATACATAATTACCACCATATTAATAATACCATAATTTACATTATTTTACAATATATTATAACACCCAAAATAGCCATCTTTTTTTTTATTTAATTTTATAGTATAATATTATTGGTGAACTGCATGAACTATCCAAAAGGAATAATAAAACCTAATCATCAAATTAATTATGGAAATAGAGGTATGAATTTAGAATCAGATCTAAATACAACTTGTAATTATTATTTATTAATTGATAAAGCTATAATATATAAAAAACCAACCCCTATTTGTATAAATAAAGTTGATTATTTAAATAATGATGTTATTATAAAAGAAGCTCATTTTAAAGCACCATCAACAACTGATTATAATGGTATCTATAAAGGAAAATATATTGATTTTGAAGCAAAAGAAACAAAATGTGAATCATTTCCTTTAAGAAATATTCATGCTCATCAAATTAACCATTTAAAAAATATAGTAAAACATGGAGGAATTGGTTTTTTAATAATTAGGTTTACATCTAAGAAAGAAACATTTTATTTAAAAGCAGAAGACTTATTTGATTATATAGAAAACAATAAAAAATCAACTATTCCTTACTCATATTTTAAAACGAAAGGATATTTAATAAAAGATAAATATAATCCTCGATGTGATTTTTTAAAAATAATCGAATATTTATATTTTGGAGGCAATAATGAAAATTAAAAAATTTTTTAAAAATTTGTTTTCTAAAATTAAAACAGTATATTTTACATCTTATGATTTTATTTTAGAAAACAAAATCTATTTTATAATAGGACTATCATCATTAATTTTATTTATAATATTATTATTCTATCTAAAATGGTATTTTAGTTTAGGAATAACAATTATATTAGATTTAATAACAAGTTTTATATTTTGGAAACGAGGTATGTTTGTGAAAAAGAAAAAAACAAAAAAAACTAAAAAATCAAAAAAAATTAAAACAGAACCACTTTATACAAAAGTAATAAGATATATTCTTATATTCTTCTGTTCTCTATTTTTAGTAGGTTTAATATGTATAGGTATATTTTTTACATATATTGCAATAACAACAGAAAAATTTAATCCCGATAATTTAGTAAAAAAAGAAGCAACAGTTTTATATGATAAAGATGGTAAAGAATTTGCAAGGTTATTTCCTTCTGAAGGAAATCGTGAAAAAATAACATATGATGAAATATCAGAAGTTTTAGTAGATGCTATTATAGCAACAGAAGACTCAAGATTCTTTCAACATAATGGTGTTGATATACCAAGATTCGCCAAAGCAACATTTGGACAATTACTAGGAAAAGCAGCTGGGGGAGCATCAACATTAACAATGCAAATAGCAAAAAACAATATTAATGGAACTGATGCCCATGGAATAAAAGGTATAATTCGTAAATTTAAAGATGTATATGTATCAGTATTTCAAATAGAAAAAAATTATACAAAACAACAAATAATTGAACTTTATGTTAATGATACATGTTTAGGAGCAAGTGCATGTGGAGTTGAACAAGCATCAAAAACATATTTTGGAAAACATGCAAAAGATTTAAATCTAGCAGAAGCATCATTACTTGCTGGTTTATTCCAAGCACCAAATGCATTAAATCCATTTAAAAACCCAACTGGAGCATCAGCAAGAAGAAATACTGTTTTATATTTAATGGAATTACATGGTTATATAACAAACGAAGAAAGAAAACTAGCAGAATCAATTCCAGTTGAAAGTTTACTAGTTGATAATGTTTCAAATGGTTCTGAATATCAATCTTTTATTGATACTGTTATAGATGAAATATACAATTTTACAAAAGATGAAAATGGTAAAGGAGTAAACCCATATGTAACACCTCTTGAAATTTATACAACAATGGATAGATCTAAACAAGATTCAATGAACAAAATATTTAATGGTGAAAGTTATAAATGGGAAAACGATAAAGTACAAGCAGGAAGCATTGTAATTGATGTAAATAATGGAGGTATAGTAGCGGTTGCAAATGGTCGCCATATGACTGGTGTATGGAACTTTAATTATGCTACCGATATAAAAAGACAAATTGGTTCAACTGCTAAACCATTATATGATTATGGTCCAGGAATTGAATACAACAATTGGTCAACATATGGTCCAGTTATAGATGAACAACATAAATATTCATCAGGATCAAATATATATAACTGGGATGGAGGTTATGATGGACTAGAAACTTTAAGATCTGCTTTAATAAGATCAAGAAACATTCCAGCATTAAAAGCATTCCAATCAGTTAACAATAATAAAATAAGAGAATTTGTAACAAACTTAAACTTAAATCCTGAATATGAAGGTGGAACATATATTCATGAAGCACATGCAATTGGTTCTTATGGTAATGGTACAACAAGTGGTGAATCACCTATTTCTATGGCAGGAGCATATCAAGCATTTGCAAATGGTGGTTATTATCATACACCACATAGTTTTACAAAATTTGTTTATAGAGAAACAGATGAAACAGTAGAAAATAAAGTAACTACAACAAAAGCAATGAGTTCTCAAACATCATATATGATGACAAGTATTTTAAAGGATACAGCTAAATCTTATCCATATATAAGTTATGTTGGAAATCAAGCAGCTGCTAAAACTGGAACAACAAATTTTGATGCTCAAACAATGAGAAGATATAAAATGAGTTATAATGCTGTTAACGATCTTTGGGTAGCAGGTTATAATCCTGAATATTCTATTGCATTATGGTATGGTTATCCAGAATTAACAGGATATGCTGATAAAGGATATTATAATATTTTAAGTAGTACTCAAAATCATAGATTATGGGCAGCAATTGCTAATAAAATGTTTAACAAAAATGCAACTTATAAAATATCAAGTCAAGGTGTTGAAACAGTTGCAATTGAAAAAGATACATATCCAGCAAAACTAGCAAGTGAATTTACACCTAAAGAATTTATTACAAACGAATTATTTAAAACAGGAACAGCTCCAACAGAAGTTTCTGACAGATTCCAAAGATTAAATGATGTTACTAATTTAAATATAAATATTCATAGTTTAAAAGCAACTCTAACATGGGATCCAATAGCAACACCAAAATATTTAGATACTGAATTCTTAAAAACATATTTCCAAAGTATTTATAAACAAGAAAGCGATCAAACAAAATATTTAAATAAAAGGTTAGAACAAAATAAAAAAACATTAGGTAATGTTATATATAATATATATATTAAAAATGAGAATGGTGAATTAGTTAATGTAGGATCTACAACTGGAACATCATTTGAATATCAAATAACAGCAAGTACAACTTTTGTTGTTAAAACAGCTTACGAATTATTTACAAAAACATATAACATAGATAATAGTAGTATTGGTACAGAAATAACAGCATCTTTTAATACAAATCTTGTTTTATCAACATTAAAAGGAAGTTCATCAATCAAAATAAATGCAGGAGAAGAATTAATAGATGAAGGTGTAAAAGTATATGAAAACGGTTTAGAAGTAGATAGTTCTAAATATACTGTTCAAAAAGTTTATTACTTAGAAAGTGATACAAATACACCAATAACAGATATTAATACAAATAATAAAGGAAAATATAAAATTAAATATATTGTTTCTTATGGTTCATATAGTAATGTACTATGGAGAAAAGTAGAAATAAAATAGGACTTTTAAGTCCTATTTTTTATCTAAATATTCATCATCAATTTTATCAATTTCATTATTTATATCATCATCTACAAGATCATCCCATGGTTCTTCATCTTCCTCAACAGAAATTTTAACTTTTGTTTCCCCTACTATTTCAACTCCCAATTCTTTTTCAATATCAAAACTAATATCGTCTTCATTAATTACAACTTTACTACAAGTAGGTTGTTTTAAACTTCTAACAATAATCTCAGTATCTCCGGATAAATCAGCATTTTCCTTTATTTTAACATTAAATATATCGTTATAATCTAATCTTTCACTTATAACATCTGTTTTACTATCATTATCATATGAATACCATATATTAACATCGAATGAACCATCAACCCCTATTTTACCATTACTTTTATATCCTTCAAATTTATGATTAATTACCCAACATCCTAAAACAGTTGTTGGTTTCTCTTTTGGTTTTATACTATAATTATTTTTAAAATACTTTTTTCCTTTTCCAATAACAGCTTTTGTTACAATTTCTTTATATAATGCCACTTTAATTCCCCCTCATTTTAATGTATGCAAAACCATAAAAAAAATGCTATTTAAAGCATTTTCTTAATTATTCTATTTACTTCATTTGTTAAATCATCTTTTAAAATATAATCAACAAATCCATCTTTAATATAATGATTTTTAATTCTTTCTTTATCATGATTTAGTAATACAATACAAGGTATATTAATATCTAAACTTCTTAGTTTTTTTAAAACTTCCAATCCACTAATAGGACTCATTTCATCATCAATTAAAATTAAATTATAATTTTCACCTGCTTTTATTAAATCTATTCCATCTAAACCATTTAAAACAGAATTTGAGCTATATTCATCAAATAATGATTCCAATTTTTTTAATAATTTATTATCATTTGATATAAATAATATATCCGTATCATTAGTAATTTCTTCTTTATTATCCAAATTAACTATTTTACTATCTATAGAAAGTAAAAATTCATTTCCTTCATCACTTTTAATCATTAAATTACCATTCATTAAATTTATAACTTTATTTATATCATAAATAGTTAATTTATCTTCATTTATTATATTATCATTACTTAATATATTATTAATATCATCAAGTGATAAAGGAGTACTACTATCTTCAATAGTAATAATAAGTCTGCAAACATCATACTTATTAATTGAATTAACATTAACTTCAATAAAACCATCAGTTGTTCTAGAAATACAATTATCTAAAATACAAGTTATTACATTTTTAATTCTAATAGAATCTCCATATAAATATTCTGGTATATTTTCACTTATATTAAAATCAAATCTAATATTTTTTATCTTTTTAGATTCCCTTAATTTAATTTCATTTAATAATTTAATAACATTATATTTATTTTTAATAATATTTATATTTTTAATATCTAAATTATTAACATCTAAAACATTATTAATAGTAAAATTAGCATCTCTTATATTTAAATCAATATCTTTTGAATTTTCTTTAATTTCTTCTAAATTATTTGAATCTAAATTACAATCATTTAATTCTTTTATATTTTCAATAGGTTTCCTAACTTCAGCACTCATCCTAAATAAAAAATTTGATTTTTCAATATAACTTTTATTTGTTAAACTTCTATTTTTTTTAAGTTCATTAATAACTTTTAAATCAGGATTTTCTATAGTATGATACATTAAAGAAGTAATAAAAGTTTCAATATAAGTTACAAGAAGCATACCAGGATTAAACATTTGAATTGTCATAGCACCAGATCCTACAATCAAAAAAGCAAATAAAGGTATATATCTTTTAGATTTTAAATTTTTAATATTTTTAATAATATAAATAAAAATAATTAAAATAAGAATACTTGAAATACCATATGTAAAATAAACACTAAATCCTTCTGTATATCTTATATTAAAATTATCTTTAATAACTAAAGTAATAGGTAAAATAAATATAAGAATGCTTATAATACAAAATACAACAATTGAATAAAATTTAGCTTTTTTTAAATCAAATTTTTTTAAATCAACAGAAATATAAATAATATAAAATGTAAATATATATACCCATGCTGTTATACATAATAAATATAATTTTAAAATAAAATTTGAAAGTAATAAATTACTATTATGAATATATGAAGCATAAGTACATAAAAGTTCAATAACTAAACCAAAAAAATTTGATATAACTAAAAGTGAATATAATTTTGTTTCAACTGTTTTAATATGTTTTTTAAAAAAAGTTAAACCAATTAATAAAAGACTAAATAAAACTGCTGATAAAGGAAAATAAATACCACTACCCATAAGAACCTCCTACTATAAAAGTATAACATGAAAAAAACTAAACATCAATATTTAGTTTTTTAAAATCAATTTTTTAGCTTTTTCCTCAAGTTCATTATAATCAATTTTATCTGCTTTTGTTCTAGGTAATTCATTAACAAAAACAATATCAGCAGGTATTTCATTTTCTTTTAATTGACAATCTTCTCCATTTGGAGATACAAGTATGCCCTTACATTTTTGATAAATTTTATTTTTTATTTCTTCATTTGGAATTAAACCTTTCTTTAAAACAACATAAGCAATTCCAACATATAACATATCATCATCAGGTTTAGGAACAAAAGCAACATCCTCAACTTCATCAATATAAGACATAAGCATTTGAACTCTATCACAATATACTTTATTTAAAGTTGACATAATATAATAACGACAATCTCTACCAGTTAATTTAAAATAACCATCTTTAGTTAATATACCCCTTGTTCCAGTTTTAAAATATAATCTACCATTATGTATAAATTTAACATTTTTAGTTTCAGTAGGATTATTATAATATTTTTTAAATATATGTTCACCCGCAACACATAATAATCCTTCTTCACCATAATTTAATTCTTTTGTATAATCATTATTCATAATAATAGCTTTAGAACCAGTTAAAATTTTACCAACTGTGTCCAAATTTTCTTTAACACCAACAGCATTTGTATTAGCACCAACAGTTTCAGCATTACCTGCACCATTACATATTTTTACAATAGCATTATGTTCTCTAAAGAAATCTCTACCCTCAATATTTTTTTGAGGACTTAAAAAATCTCCTCCAGAAATAAATGTATGAATACTTGATAAATCTTGATAAGGTAATGTATATTTTTTGATAAGTTCAAGTAAAGCAGGACTACCAAATATTATATTTGGTCTTTTTGATAAATAATAAGAAATATTATCTTTTGATAAATTAGGTCCCAATATAGCTTTTCTACCACACATCAAAGAAGTTAATGTACTTGTTGCAAATCCATATGGATATGTAAAAGGTACACAAACAAGAGTACTTTCACCCTTTTTAGCTTTTGTATTTGATGAATTTTTCAAATAAATACAAGAAGCAATAATATTTTTATTTGTTAAAACAACAGCTTTAGGTTTACCAGTTGTACCACTTGTAAATAATATTAAAGCATCTAAAGATCCACTATGTAAACTATTATTATTACCATTATAATAATTTGAAATTGAACCTAAATCTTTATAATCTATAAAATCATTATAACCAAATAGTTTATCTGATTCATTAAATTTTTTATCATTTAAATCTTCTTTCTTTAAAGTAATAATTTGTTTAACCTTTGTATTTTTTTTAATAATTTGATTATATTCACTATCTTTATCATAATTTATAAAAATAGGTGATTCAAATTCATTCAAATAATGAATTATTTCATCTCTTGATGAAAAAGAATTTAAAAATGTAGTACATGCCCCTACTCTATTAAGAGCAAAAAAAGTAGTAACAGCTTGATATATATTTGGCATAGAAACACAAACAATATCATTCTTTTTAATATTTAATTCTCTAAAAGCCTTTGCCATTACAATAGAATCATCAATTAAATCTTGATAACTAGCTTCTAAATCTAAACAATCAATAGCTTTCTCTTTCCTATTTTTTAAAGATACCAAATCAAATGTACTACTAATATTTACATTTGGTATAAATGGTCGTGTCTTAAATACACTTTCAATCATTATATTTCCTCCCCATTCAAACTCCAAGTTTTACAATCATTAATTTTTACATTAATAATTTTCCCAATATTATTTTTATTAGTTTTAACATTAACTAACTTCATTGTATCAGTATATCCCATTAAAATACCATCTTTATCACTATAACCCTCAATTAAAACAGGAACAGTTTTATTTAAATATGATAAATTTTTTTCTAAACTATATTTATTAACTAATTCATTTAATTTATGTAATCTTTCTTCTTTTTCTTTTAAACTAATATTATCTTCCATTAAAGAAGCAGGAGTTCCTTCGCGTGGACTAAATATAAAAGTAAAAGCAGAATCAAATTTACATTTATTATACAAATCTAAAGTTTCATTAAAATCTTCCTCTGTTTCACCAGGAAAACCAACAATAATATCAGTAGTAATACTAACTCTATCAACTTTTTCTTTTATTTTACAAAATAAATTAAAATAATCATCTTTTGTGTATCTTCTACCCATAAGCTTTAATATCCTATCAGAACCACTTTGTAAAGGCAAATGAATATATGGCATTATATTAGGATATTTACTAATAACATCTATCATTTTATCCTCAAAATCCCAAGGATGACTAGTAACAAATCTTATTCTTTCAATACCAGTTTTAGCAACATCCTCTAGTAAATCAGCCATTTTATAATTATTATTTAAATCTTTACCATAAGCATTTACATTTTGTCCAAGTAAAGTTATTTCCTTATAACCATCATTTTTTAAATTAATAACTTCTTTTAAAATATCATCTTTACTTCTACTTCTTTGACTACCCCTTGTATAAGGAACAATACAATATGTACAAAACTTATCACAACCAAGCATAATATTAACCCAAGCTTTAATATTACTATCCCTTTTAACAGGAATATCCTCTATAATTGATGTAGGTCTATTATAAACTTCAATTACTCTTTCTTTATTTTTAATAACACTATTTAATATAGAAGGTAATTTATGTATATTATGTGTACCAAGTACAAAGTCAATATATTTATATTTGCTTTCTATTAAGTTTACAACATGTTCTTCTTGAGCCATACAACCACAAAAACCAACAATAACATCTCTAGATTCTTTATTATGTTTTATTCTTCCTAAAAGTCCAAATACTTTATTATGAGCATTTTCTCTAATAGCACATGTATTTAAAATAACTAAATCGCTATTATATATATCAGAACTAGGTTTAAAACCTATATCTTCAAGTATCGCCCTTATATTTTCACTATCATGCTCATTCATTTGACAACCATATGTTTTTACAAAATATGTTTTGTTATTTCCAATGTTATTAAATGTAATATATTCTTCCTTTTTAAAAACTTCATCTTTACTTCTTTTCTTTTCTTCCATTTGACATGGTTTTAACATATAATATCTCTTCTTTCTATATTTTATTTACACATACTTTAAAACATTTTATATGGTTTTAAATAACCATTTTCTTCTTTATAAATTGCAACAATTTTGCTATTATGTGTAAAAACTACAATATTGCAATTAAATTCATTTTTTACTTTTACCCCATTACTTATCTTTTTATATAATTCATCATTTATATCAACTTTAAAATAACTATTTAATACATCCTCAATTTTAATGATTTTTAAATTTTCTATAGTACAGCTATCTTCTATCTTAAAATCTCCTTGTTTTATTCTTCTTAACTCAACCATTGTACCATATGTATTTAATTTTTTTCCAATATCATTTATTAAACTTCTGATATAAGTTCCTTTGCTAACATTTGTTATAAAAGAAAAATATGTTTTACCATCTTTATACTCTATATCAGATATTAATTTAATAAAATTAATTTTAATATTTCTTTTTGGTAATTCTATATCTTCATGAGACCTAGCATATTCATAAAGTTTTTTTCCATTTATTTTAACAGCTGAATAAATAGGAACTTCTTGTTCATAACCAGGAACAAAACTATTTAAAACTTCATTAATTTCCTTATAAGTAACTTTTACATTTTCTTCTTTTAATATATTACCAGTTATATCTAATGTATCTGTTAAAGTTCCCAAACAAACACGAGCAATATACTCTTTATCATACCCTGTTATTAAATCAACCAATTTAGTTGCTTTTCCAACACATAAAACCAAAACACCAGTTGCAATAGGATCTAAAGTACCTGTATGCCCAATCTTTTTAATTCCAAGTTTTTTAGAAACTTTATTAACTACATCTCTACTAGTTATATTTTTTTCTTTATCAATTATAATTATTCCATCCATATTTATAGTATATTATATTTTTATTTTAATTTCAATTCTTTATTTTCCCTTAATATATTTTCATAATCATTATATATATCAATGGTAGTATTAGTATGATACATACCAATTAAAGATTTATATAAATTTAAAAGATCTAATTTTTCTTTAGAAGATGCTTTTATTTTACTAAAATTAAAATTATCATTTATTAATATTTGTATTGGTAAAATAAATGATTGATAATTAATCATCTTATCAAAACCTTCTGATGCAAATATAGTTTCAGGAATATACATATCATTTCCATTATCTTTTCTTATTCCCATCATAAAATAAGGTGTAACAGCTTCATTTGAAGGTACAAAGAAAAATTTATTTGATTGTGGAGAAAATGTTATATTATTTATTTTTTCATAAACAGTTTTATCAAATTTAAGACATCCAAAATTAAAATTTTCAAATGTTGATAATTTAGAAAAAGCAGAACATTTAATTAATATACGATAATAATTTAAAATACGATAATTATTTGCTTTACTATCATTATTTATTACTTCATCACATCTATCAATAATTCTTTTTAATAATATATCTGATCCACCAGTTTCATGTGCATTAAAATCTAAAACTTCACCCATTGTATTTTTCATAGAATCACTTTTTAAACTTTTATAATCAATTCCAAATAAATGAGCTATATTTTTATCAAAAATCTGAAAATTTATTTCTTCTCCATCACTAAATATAAAATTATAACTTTTACCTTGATAATTATTTATATATGTTTTATAAGCTTTAATTAACATTTCCATAGCATCAATAGCATAATTTTTTCCTGGAAAAGGAACTGTTCTAGCATATTGATTAACATACTCAAGTTCTTTACGACTAACCATATATATCTCCCTTAATAGTCTTTATTTTATAATAAAATATTAATAATGTCAAAACAAAAGAGGTATTTTTATACCTCATATGTAGTACCCTCTCTTGTATCTTTTAAAATAATTCCTTGCTCTAATAATTCATTTCTTATTTTATCTGCCAAATCATAGTTTTTATTTTTTTTAGCGATATTTCTTTCTTCGATTTTAGATAAAATATATGATTTCATTTCATCATCAATTTCTTTTTTTGTATTATTTAATAAATCTAAACTTAATACTTTATCAAATGATTCAATTAATTTCAATTTTGTTCCACTATTTATATCAGATTTTATTACATCATAAAGTATTGTTATAGCATATGATGTATTTAAATCATCATTTAAAGCAGTTATAAATTGTAAATTATATTTATTAAAATCATTTTCATTTACTATATTATCATTAATTATTGATTTAATTTTGCTTTTTAATTTTAAATAAGTATTTAAAGAAATATCTAATGCTTCATAAGAAAATACCAATTGTTTTCTATAATGTGATTGTAAACACATTAATCTATAAGCTAGCGGATCATATCCTTTACTTTCTAGTAATGATATTGTTAAAAAATCACCATTTGATTTACTCATTTTTCCATTTTTATCATTTAAATGTTCAGCATGAACCCAGTAATTACACCATTTATGACCTAAATAACTTTCAGATTGAGCAATTTCATTTGTATGATGAGGAAATATATTATCTACTCCACCACAATGGATATCTAAATATTCTCCTAAATATTTAATACTTATTCCAGAACATTCAATATGCCATCCTGGGTATCCTAATCCCCATGGACTTTCCCATTTTAATTCTTGTTCATTAAATTTTGATTTTGTAAACCATAATACAAAATCTGCTTGATTATGTTTACTATTATCTAATCCAACATTTTCTCTTGCTCCAACTACCATATCATCTATTACATGATTTGTTAATTTGTAATAATCATCTAATTTCGTTACATCAAAATAAACATTTCCGTTTGATATATAAGCATAATTTTTATCTAATAATGTTTGTATAATTTTAATATAATCATTTATACAATCTGTTGCTTTTACTACTGTTTCAGGCCATTTTATATTTAATTTATCAGTATCATTTTTAAATGCTTTGGTATAATAATCTGCAATTTCAAGTACTGTTTTATGTTCTCTAATAGCACCTTTAACCATTTTATCA
>CAKOXR010000018.1 GCA_934130215.1 uncultured Bacilli bacterium | reverse complement strand
TGAGATTAGTTTGAAATATAACTAGTCTTTTTATTTTGAATAAGATTTATATTTTTTGTCTAGGGTAGAAAATATTTCCATCTAGGGTAGAAGATATTTCCATCCACGATGGAAAATTTGTCTAACATAATATAATAATATAATATAAAGAATTAATATAACAAGAATATAAATAATAATTTAAATTAGTATAAATATTTATACAGAAAGGATTTGATTATGAATGGTATAGATTATAATGAAGTTATTATATCTGGAAATATAAATGTTATTAAGGATATAAATGAATTAATTGTCACAGTGTGATGATTTTATCATGACATGACAAAAATGTCCATCAGGGTGTGATGAAAATGTCCATCTAGGGGTGATGATTTTGTCACACATAATATAATAATATAATATAAAGAATTAATATAATAAGAATATAAATATATTTAAATTAGTATAAATATTTATATTAAAATATATAATATGTGCTATACTATTAATAGATTGATTTAATCAATTACTTGTTTCTACTTTTTCGCAAATGACCCATGTCATTGCTCCAATTGAATATAACTTACGATCCCTTATTAGGGCTCGTAAGTTTTTTTTATCCAGAATCGGACCCACCGTTAGCTTGGAAAAACATAAATAAAAATTTCTTTTACATAAAAAAATTATAAGCTAAGTCTATAAAAAATATCCTTCTGTCTTGGTAGGATATTTCCTTGGTTTCATTGCTTATAATATGTTTTTCTCATCTTTTTTCTTATAACTTGTGAATCAATCAATAAACTAAAAAAATACATTTAATAAAGTTATTAATTCTTGTTGTATATTATAAACATCTTCATAGAAAAAAGTTAATATTTCATCTTCGTTTAAATTTATATCATTAACGGTATCATAATTTTTTACCTGTGTAATTGGATTAATTCCTTTAGCATTCTCATATCTTTTAATTAATTCATAGATAATTATCAATTCATCACTTAATTGATTTCTTTTATTATTAATATCTAATTTTCTATAAGCATTTTTCATTTCTATACTCATCTAGTTTTACCTCCTGTCATAGCTTCTTTTATTATTATTTTTCTTATTTCTACTGTAAAGTTTATAATTATTGTTTTAACATTTATGTTCTCTTGTTTATATTTTATTCTCTAATTTTCTAAATTTTTTCATTATATAGCGACTTTTCTTCTCTTTTTTCTATTTGCATATTCATCCTTATACCATAAAAATTATTTTGTTTTCTCAATAGTATTATCATTAGTAATAATTGATTGATTTAAATTCATTAATTGTTGTTTTCTTAACTGTGACATTTTTATCATTTCCTGTTGTCTTATAACATCAAAATCATTTTTTACTTGTTCTTCAATTTTATTATAATCAAAGACATTAGTTATCATAGAAAACGGAATTGGATTTTCTTTCGGAGATGATTTCATATGTCTAACGGTCGGATCTATTGTGAGGTCACATCCATTATCAAATGCTGGTTGAAAGTAATTCATATATGCAGGACATTCAATTATAATCATTCCATATTTTCTTCCTGGTGCTGCTCCTCCTAGAAACCAATCTATTCCAGAATTATTATTAATGACTTTTCCGTTTTCATCAACATACTCCATATATTCCTTTGCATTTGGTCTATCATCACATATAAAGCCTGATTTTTTATATATTTCATAATTTTCTTGAGATATTGCTCTATAACAATAATTTGATTTGCATTGATATCCACCAATTTCTTTTTTTATCCTACTTTGATCACGACCAAAAAGGAAAAAGGCTGGTAATTTTTCACCTTTTTCATATTTTACTTGAGCAATGTAGAGATCTTGATTATTAGATAATGGCATATTTTTTGCATCATATAATTCCATACTTATTCCTCCTAATTATTTATATCATATTTTTCATCTTTTCATTATTTTTTGAAATGAATTTTTAAATCATATTTCACTTCTGGTAATTTTCTACAAAATTTAATTATTTGTTTTTCTATTTTGTTGTGTTGCATAAGCAACTGTTAATATTATTCCAATAAGATTACAACCTATGGATAATCCTACTAATAATCCGGCAGTAAATTCTCAAAAGGAGCTTGTTTCTTTATTTCCAAAATACAAAAATGCTAAATATAATAAATTTCCTAATATTATTAACAAAGTTCCTAATTTTAATTTTTTCATTTAATTTTCTTCTTTCTTTATTGAAAACTTTTTCCTTTTAAATTATATCACATGTTTTACTCAAAAATTTAATTTTTTATGATAGAATAAAAAAAATTATATTTACTTTAATTGTATATATAATTTTTTATTTTTTATTAATTTTTTTTAATATATATGGTTGTTCATCTTCATTTTTTGGTTTTATTAGTGATATCTCAGAATATTCACCTGCAAAAATTCTAAACAATGCACTACTTATACATTCATCAAAAATTGTTTTTAAACTTCTTGCTCCACTTTTTTTATAAATTGCTTTTTCTGCTATATATTCTATAAAATCATCATTAAATTCAAATTTAACTTGTAACATTTCAAATAATTTTTTATATGTATTTAATGGACTAAAGTCTGATTCCTTTAATATTTTGATAATGTCTTCTTTGTTTAATGGATTCATAGCAATAGTTTTTGAAAATCTGCCAATTAATTCTCTCATTATTCCATATTTCATAAAGTCTTCAGTTGTAATTTTTTTGTAATCATCGCTTTTGGTAATTCCTGTAAATGCTCCTAAGCCAACAATTGTTAGTTTTGATGTATCAAATTTTTTGTTATCAAAATAGAATATTGATCCATCTAATAATTTTAATAAAGATCTTTGTACTCCTAGTCTTGATACATGAGATTGACTATCTCCATCTTTTTCTGCTATTTTATCAAATTCATCAAGTACTAATATTCCTTTTTCAGCTAAGTTTATATCATTGTTTGCAGCTTGACATAAATCTTCAAGCATATCAGTTATTTTTCTTCCTTGATATCCTGTTTCAGAAAGAGCTGTTGTATCTTCAATAACTATCGGTATATCATATAATTTTGATATTCTTTTTAATATTTCTGTTTTTCCTGTTCCTGTTGAACCATAAATTAATATATTTTCTTTTAGTTTTGATATCAAATCATTGTCTAAATTTGATGATACTACCTTTTGATTTTTAAATAATGCTGTTAAAATTTTCATTATTTGTTCATCTTGAGAAATTATTGTTTTTTTTATCGATAGATACATATCCGAAATATCAGTTGATTTTTCAAAGGATTTTTCTGAAAATTCTTCTTTTCTTTTATTATTTTCTAAAAAATTTAATAATTCATTATTTTCTAATTTTGTTAATCCACCTTTATTATTCTTTTGATAATATTTTGCTGTTTTAGATATTTTGTTTTTTCTTATTTCTTCAAAATTTACAATATAATTATTGTTTTGTATTACTTTGTTTAAATCTTCTTCAATAAATACTAATTCTTCTTTTTGATTTTTATTTATTGGATTTGCATAAAAGCCTGTTTTATCTCCACTTACTATGTTATATCTCATATCATTATATTTATTTTCATAACATATTGCGGCTACATAATCAATGAATTCAAATATTTCCCATTCTTCTGAATTAAATGTTATATATTTTTTTTCGAATAAATATCCTGTGTTTAAATTTGCCATCTTAATTTCTCCTTTTAATCTAGATAGTTTATTTTTTTAAAATATAATTATATTTTTCTTGTTATTCTTTTTATTCCTTTTTTTGTTAGTTTGTTTGCTTTTAAATAGCAATTATTTTTAGTTATTTGGTATGATTTTAAATATTGTCTTAAAAAGTAAATTTTATCAAAATTATTTTGAAATAGCATATCACATAGTTCTAATGCTTGGTCTAAGTATATTTCATCATACCACTTAATTTCATTGTATTTATCTTTATTAATATTTTGTCTTTGCTCAATTATATCATCATTATATAAACTACTTTTAGAATAACATAATAAATTAACAAGTAAATTAACATTGTTTTGCCATATTGCTGGATCTAGTGTTCCATTTGGACATCTGAATTCTATTGTATTATATGCTTGATATTCATCACATTTATCTTTAACTACATTATAAAAATTCACTGCTTGATATTCTTGATGTTCAAGTTTATTTATAATTGCTTCAAGACTTGCTTTTGTTGCTTTTAATTCTTGATAATCTTCCCAAAATATTTTTGATGTTGGTTCTGCATAGAGATTAATGTTTGGTCTTGCTGTTAGATAATCCCCATATGTAAATCTAAATATAATATTTTCATATACTGACCATATTTTAATAAAGTTTAACCAAGATGTTTCTTTATTTCCTAATGTTTGAGTTCCAATGTGGATATGTCCTCCTGCACTTTTTTCAATTGTTGCTAGTTTTTGAACGACTGAACATACTTTGTTTAAATCTAGCCATGTTTTTTTTGTATCTTTTAATACTGGTGAATCTATTTCTGCTCCGTTATGTAGTGAACCATCATATGTTGTTCTCCATTCTTCATTTGGAAACATGGTTGCTAATTTTTGGTCTATTTTTTCTTTCATTGCATTTTCAAATTCTAATTCTAATCCAAATGTTATATATTTTTCAAATCCTAGTTTATTTCTTAATTGAATATAATAATCATCAATTAGAATTATCAAATCTTGTAAATCTGATCCATTCAGTTGTGATAATTGATCGTTATCGTTTGGGTTTAAAAATTTAAATATTGCTTCTTTTTCATTGTACATTAATTTATAATTAGATTTTTTTTTATTATTTGAATTTTTGTTCATTGTTCTTTACCTCGTTAATCTATTATAATTGTTTCGTTTTAACTCTAATTTTTTTGATAATTCATTTTTATCTACTAATGGATGTTTTTCGTTTATTTCATTTATACTTTTACTAAAATCAAATTTTGATATTTCACTTCTAAATTTTAATGGTATTATTTCAAATGCAAGTACTGCTAATATATATATAATTGTTAATGATATATTTGCTTCTTTACTTTCTTTTACTGTTATATAATCTGTACTATCTGTTTTATATGTTACTACTTTTATATATGATTTTGTTTCTAGTTCTTCCTTAGTTAAGTTTGTTTTTGATTCTTCGATAATTTCATATGGGTTTCCTAGTATATTTTCTATTTTGATATTTTTATTATTTAATAGTTCATTTATTTCTGTTTGTGTTTTATTTTGTATATGGTATGTTGTTATTGTTCTTGTATATGTATCTTTATTTTTATTCCATTTACTATAAATACTTATTTTATTTTTACATGTATTAAATATTCCATATTTTTTTTCTGTTCTTATATCTCCATTACTATTTGTTTCAGTCATTATATTTGCATATCTTTTCCATTCATCACCGGAATAAAATGGTGTTGCTCCTAAATGAGCAAATCCCCCCGCTACTATGCCTGCTGTTAATATATATGGTGATACTAATTGTAATGCTTTTGCTGTTATTTTTAAATTTTTAATTGTTTTTATCTTGAAATTTGTTATAGTTATATTTGAGTATTCAATATAGTGTTCTAAATTTTCGATTTCTTTTTTTAATTGTATTAACATTTTCTTTTTTTCTGCTTGTTGTTTTTTGTTTAATGTTTGATTTTTATTCATTTATTTCTCCTTTCGGGGTTATAAATTAGTATACTCAAAATACATATTTTGTCAATATGGACAAATTTTTTAAAAATTAAAAGAGCACTAGATTATCTAGTACTCATCTATATTAAACACACCCAAAGGCATGGGGCGTGCAATGTCTTTTATTACTTCATTATATATTATATTTTGTTTATTTAAATTTATGTGTATTTTTAGTGTTATTTTATAAAAAAAACTGTTAACAAATGTTAGCAGCTTTTTGAGAACCTTGGGAGATTCTCCATTTCAGGGGGGGCATCTCACCATGATTTATAAATCAATATATCGTAAGACACCTAACACACTTCCGTATGCTATATTCATTATAAAATATAATTTTTTTTAAGTCAATGGTTTTTGTTTTTATTTTTTTTACTTTACACTTCTTTTTTGATTTTCCTTTTTGTTATCTTAATCAAGGTTATCAATGCTTTCTTCAATTAACTTTTTGTTTACATCATCATGACATTTTGATAGTTCTATTGCATCTTTTTTAGCTTTTTCAAATAATTTATAGTCTTTTCTTATATCACATAATTCAAATGACATATCACCGCTTTGTCTTATTCCAAATAGGTCACCACTTCCTCTTAAATTAAAATCTTCTTCAGATATTTTGAATCCGTCTGATTCTTTTTCCATTATTTTTAATCTTTCTTTTTCATAATTTGATATTAAAATACAGTATGATTGTAATTCGCTACGGCCAACTCGACCTCTTAATTGGTGAAGTGCTGATAGTCCAAATCTAAAGGCATCAAATATTATCATCATTGTTGCATTTTTACAGTCTATTCCTACTTCTATTACTGTTGTTGAAACTAATATTTGAGTTTTATTTTCTTTAAATGATTTCATTGTTGTTTCTTTTTCTTCATTTGTCATTTTACCGTGTAGAAGTCCTATGTTATAGATTTTTCCGAATACTTTGTTCATTTTTTCATATAAATTATTTACATTTTCTAAATCCATTTTTTCACTTTCATCTATTAATGGTGCTACCACATATATTTGATGATTTTTTTCTAATTCTTGTTTCATTAATTCTAATACTTCTTTTATTTCTGTTTCTTTTTTTAATTTTGTTATTATTTTTTTTCTTCCATTTGGCATTGTTTTTATACTGGATATATCCATATCTCCATAAATGGTTAATGCATATGTTCTTGGTATTGGTGTTGCACTCATATATAGTATATCTGGTGTTATTCCTTTATTTTTAAGTTCACTTCTTTGATTTACTCCAAATCTATGTTGTTCATCTGTTATTACAAGTCCTAGATTTTTATATTTTAATTTTTCACTTATTAGTGCATGTGTTCCTATTGCTACGGATATGTTTCCGGTTTCTAATTCTTTGTAATATTCTTTTTTTTCTTTTGTTTTTATTTTACTTGTTATTAAGCATATATTTATTTTATATGGTGTAAATATTTTTTTTATTTCTTCATATTGTTGACAAGCTAGTATTTCTGTTGGAACCATCATTGCACTTTGATATCCGCTTAAGTAGTTTATATAAATTGCGATTATTGATACTAATGTTTTTCCTGATCCTACATCTCCTTGCAAAAGTCTATTCATTCTTTTTGATGAATTTAAATCATTATATATTTCTTTTACTGCTTTTAATTGATCTAGGGTTAATTTGAATGGTAAGTTATTTATAAATTCATTTATTTTTTCATATTCAATATTTCTTTTTAATCCTATTTTAAATTTTTTTTCATTTTTTAAATAATTCATTTTTATCATAAATATTAATAATTCTTCATATTTAAGATATAGTAATGCTTGTTTTAATTCTTCTATAGTATTTGGATTATGAATTATTTTTATTGCTTCATTTTTATTTATTAATTCATATTTTTCTTTTAAATATTTTGGAACATACTCTACTACTTCAATGTTTTCAAGTGATATATTTATATATTTTTGTAATACTTTTTTACTTAAACCGTATGTTAAATGATATATTGGTTCAATTATGATTTTATTTCCTAATAATTCCATTTTGATTTCTGATGCTATTATTAGATTGTGCAACTTATCATATTTTCCGGTAATTGTTATGTCTTTTCCTTGCTTTATTATTGTTCTCATAAATCCACGGTTAAATATTATTATATTTACCGTTATATTTTCTGTTTTTACTTTAAAACTTAATTTATCTAAATTTTTTTTAATTTTATAATAATTGGGTTTTGTTTCCACTTTTCCATCAATTGTTATATATGTATTATTTTCTGCTTCTTTAATATTAGTTTTTTTTATTATATTATATCTAAATGGATAATATGTTATTAAATCGTTTGTATTTTTTATTTTTATTTTATTTAAAAGACTGATTGTTTTGGGTCCAATTCTTTCGAGTTCTTCTAAACTCATTTTTCACCTCTTTCTAATATGGTTTTGTTTATTTGATGTTTATTAGTATAACATACAATAATTACTTTTTCTATACTATATTTAAATTTTAAATAATTTTTAAATTGTTCATTTTTTATAATAAAATACTTAAAAAAGGTTGACAAACCAACCTTTTTATACTAGTATATAAATTGCCAATTCGATTAGGCGAATTGGTTGCTAGTTATTACACTAGCCAACCCCTTTTTATTCTTTTATCGGGCCTGCGAAAGCAGGTTCTTTTTTTTAATTTGTATCTAAGGATTCATAAAACTTGAATCTTTTTTTTGCTTCTTGAATGTTTAAATTCAATAGTTGTTCTGCTTCTTTTGGATTTACTTTTTTTAGGGCATTAAATCTTGTTTGTTTTTCTATAAAACTAGAGTATTCATCAAAGTTAACTTTTTTACTATCTAGAGTAAATCCTTGTTTTGGATTATAATGGAATAATGGATAATATCCGCATAAAACTGCTTGTTTTTCAATTTCAATGCTATTTTCCATACCTCCTATTATTCCGTGTGATATACATGGTGCATATGCTATTATTATTGATGGTCCTTCATAATCATTTGCTTCTTTTAAAACTTTTATTAATTGATTAGGGTTTGCTCCAAGACATACTGTTGCAACATATACATGTGGATAAGATAATGCTATTCTTGCTAGATCTTTTTTATAATTCTTTTTTCCAAATCCTGCGAATTGTGCTAATGCTCCTATTGGTGTTGCTTTTGATGCTTGGCCTCCTGTATTGGAATAGACCTGAGTATCGAGTACTAATATGTTAATATTTTCATTTGTTGAAATTGCATGGTCAATACCTCCAAATCCAATATCATAAGCCCATCCATCTCCGCCTACGGCCCATATACTTCTTTTTTTGATATAATCTTTATATTTTTTTAATTCTGGAAATTTTTCAATATTATTATATACTTCTAGAGATGTTTGATAATCATTGTTTTCTAAATATTTTTTGCATAATGGATCATTTATTGTTTCCATTATTTTTTTTATTCTTTTTTTCATTTGATTATTTGATATTACCATTCCGAGTGCAAATTCACAATTATCTTCAAATAGTGAGTTAGCCCATGGTATTAGATAAGGTGTACATGGACTTGATGCTCCATAGATACTTGAACATCCTGTTGCATTTGCAATTATAAGTTCTTCTCCAAATAATTGTGTTAATATTCTTATATATGCTGGTTCTCCGCATCCTGCACATGCTCCTTCGAATGCTAGTTTTGGTTTATTAAATTGACTTCCTTTAATAGTATAAATATCAAAAATATTTTTGTTACTTATTTTTTTTGATAAATAATTAAATATTTGATCTTCTTTGTTTTTTCTTGCTATATCTATTTTAGTTGTTGTTAATGCTTTTCCTTTATTTGGGCATGTTTTAATACATAGTGTGCATCCTGTACAGTTATCTATTGCTATTCCTATTATAAAATAATAGTCTTTTAATGATTTTAATAATGGTTTTTTACATCTTTCTTTTATGTAATTAGGTGCATTGTTATATTCTTCTTCCGATAGTAAATATGGTCTTATTACTCCATGTGGACATACAAGTGAACACATATTACATTCTAAACATGATTCCATATTCCATTTTGGAACAATGTTACTAATTGCATTATGATCAGTAAATCCTGCTTTTGCAGTTCCGTCTGCTTTATTTAAGAATGATGATACTGGTAAAATTTCTCCTTTTCGATCCAGTATTAGTTCTTCTACTGTTTTTAAAACTTCATTTGTTTCAAGTAAAAAGTCTTCATCATTAATTACAACTTGCTCTAAAATGTTTAAAGATTCATCAATTGCTTTTTTATTTGCTAATATTATATCTTCACCTTTTTTAGCAAATTTTTTTTCAAGATCTTTTTTCATATAATTAATGGCATCATTATAATTCATTACATTTGATAATTTAATTATAATACTTTCCATAATAGTGCTTATTTTTCCTTTTATTCCTAATTTATTAGCAAGTTCATAAGCATTTACTATATAAAATTTTAAATGTTTTTTATTAATTAAGTATTTTATATTATCGTTTAATGTTTTAATAATTTCATTCTTATTTTTTTCAGTGTTTAATATAAAAATACCATTATCTTTAATTTTATCTAATATATCAAATCTATCTAAATATGATTCTTTTGTACATACAATAAGGTTTGGACTTTCAACATAATATGTTGATCTTATTATATCTTTATTGAATCTTAAATGACATATTGTAACTCCACCTGATTTTTTTGAATCATATTGAAAATATCCTTGTACATATTGATTTGTGTTTTCCCCAACTGTTTTTATAATTGATTTAGATGCAGATACCATGCCATCTGATCCATAACCATATATTAACATTTCATTTGATTTACTTATTTTAAAATTATAATCAACTTTTATACTTTTGTTGGTTACATCATCATTTATTCCAACTGTAAAATCATTAAATGGGTTATCTAAAAAATCATAAACTGCTTTAATACATGCTGGGTTGGTGTTTTTGCTTGATAAACCATATCTTCCACCTACTACTAGTATATTTGGATTATTTTTTAATGATGCAACTACATCTAAATATAATGGTTCACCTGTACTTCCAAATTCTTTTGTTCTATCTAATACTGCTATTTTAGTTACAGTTTCTGGTATTTCTTTTAATAAGTGTTTTACACTAAATGGTCTATATAAATGAACTTCAATTAATCCTATATCTTCCTTTAGATAATCAATTGTTTCTTTTATTGTTTCACATACAGATCCCATTGCAATTATGATTTTTTTTGCTGTTTTTGATCCATAATAATTGAATGGTTTATAGTTAGATCCTGCTAATTCGTTTATTTTTTTCATATAATTTTCAACTATATTTGGTAATTCATTGTAATAATTGTTTCTTGCTTCTGTTACTTGAAAATATATATCATCATTTTGGGATGTTCCTTTTGTTACTGGATTATTTATATTTAATGCTTTATTTCTAAAATTATTTAGACTATTTTTATTAATTAAATTTAAATAATCATTATCTTCTAAAACATTAATTTTATTTATTTCATGACTTGTTCTGAAACCATCGAAAAAATGTAAAAATGGGATACTTGATTCTATGGCACTTAAATGAGCAACAGATGATAGAAGTGATGCATCTTGAACCGAACTTGAAGCTAGTAAAGCGAATCCTGTTTGTCTTGTTGCATAAATATCTTGATGATCACCCATTATGCTTAAGGCATGTGTTGCAAGACTTCGTGCTGCAACATGGAATACTCCTGGTAATAGTTCACCTGCTATTTTGTACATATTTGGTATCATTAAAAGCAATCCTTGACTTGATGTAAAGGTTGTTGTTAATAGTCCTGATGTTAATGAGCCATGAACAAAACCTGCTGCTCCTGCTTCTGATTGCATCTCTACTACTTTTGTTCTATCATTAAATAAATTTAGTTTTCCTTTGTTACTTTCATTATCAATATACTCTGCCATTGGTGATGATGGTGTTATTGGATATATTCCCGCTACTTCTGTGAATAAATATGCTGTTTTACTACATGCTTCATTTCCATCTACTGTTATTTTATGCACTATTTTCCTCCTACTTCTACAAACCATGTGCTTGATATGTCGCAACTTGCTGAATTAGGTGCTGGATTTGGCATATCAAATTTTATTATTACTGGTATTTTAAATCCACTTCCGAAAGCTATACACATTCCTGGTGGTAATAATTTGATTTTTTTGAATGTTTCTTCTGTTATATTGGGTATTATTTCTTTTATATAATTAAGATCTTTTGGATGCTGAACTTTAAATATTAAAAAGTTGGAACATTGTGATAATGCTGTTTCTGATAATTCTGATGGTCTTTGTGTTATTAACCCTAATAATACTCCATATTTTCTTCCTTCTTTTGTAATTCTATCAAATATATTATATCCTAGAAGATTTATATCGTTATCATTTTGAACATATCTGTGTGCTTCTTCTAGTAAAATATGAAATGGATATGTTGCTTTTTTTTCAATGTTTTTTGCATAATCAAATAATAATTTTGTGTATATTTTTGTTATTGTTTTTGCTAACCTGTCATCTATATAATTTATATTAAAGTTTATTATTTGAGCTTTTTTTCCATTTTCTGCTGTCATTAGAGTTCTTATATATTTTTCTTTTGATATATATTCTGGATAATCGAAATATATATGGTTATCACTATTTACAAGTGTATGAAGTCTTACCTTTAGTATATTTAAATCATCATATATTTTTTGACTATTTAATACTCCTTCACTTATAAGTGCAAATTCAAATGCATCTTTTAAATCTTTTAATGTATATTTAAAACTTCCATCTGGCAATTCTAAGCTATATTCTTCCATTAAATAACTGTTAATTATACTTGATATTAATTCCATATCCCTTATTTTTCCTGCTGAATCTATTGTGAAACATTGCTTTAATGGTCTTGTATATCCTGGTTGAACTACTGGTGTGTCCAAATTTAATTCTGTTGTATGATAATTTGTTAAAACAGAGAATACTTGGTCTCTTATTTGTGCTGCTGAATTTCCGCTTGATAGTATGTCTAATAATGCTCTTGCAATTATATCGTTTTTATATTTTATAACACTTGATTCTTCACGACCAAATATTGTTACATATTTAAGTGCTTTTTCAATAATTGATAATTGACTTGCTTTTTCAGCTGTTAAAAGAAGTGCTATATCATCAACTCCTAAAAACCATAATGGTATTTTTAATATTTCTTCATTTCCTTTTATATTTGTTGTATATGCTTTAAAGCTTATGTTTGGATTTATTGTATTTATTGTTTTAAAGGCATCATGATATTCTCCATATGCATCAAATAAAAAGATTGATGCTTTATATGGTATGCTCATTTTTTTATTAAAAAGGTTTTGAAATATTCTTGCTACTGCACATGATTTTCCTGTTCCTGTTGTTCCAATTATTGCAAAGTGATTACTAAAAAATTCGTTTATGTTTACTCCTATTTTAACATCATCATATATTGGACTTGTTCCTAATAATAAATCTTTATTTTCTTTATATGTTGGCATTCCTATTATAAATGGTACTTTTTCTTTAGATACTATTTTTACAATTGAGTCTAATGATGGTTTTTTTGATATTCCTGTTACAAATTGATTGTTTTTTATTTGTCCAATTAAATTAATATGTAATATGTTTTCTTTTATGTTTATTACTTCTCCTACTATATTATTTTGATCGTTTTCAAATACTATAAATGAGTTTGTAATATTCCCTAATCCTTTTATTTCGGGGTTTAATTTAACATATACTATATTTTCTTCTATTGATATAATTTTTCCTAACATTTTTACTCTCCTATGATATTATTATACATTATTATATAAAAAAAAGGAATAATAAATATTCTTTTTTTAAAATAATGCTTTCCTTACTTCTATTTCAACATTATTTATTATGTATAATTCAATTTCAGTTTTTTTCTTTATTTTTATTACTCCATATCCATTAATAAGTAATTCTGTATTATCTTCAAGTTTTATTTTTCTTGTTTTTAAATTATTTATATTTTTATAATATCTTTTGTATTCTAGTTTATCTGATCCATAAAATACTACTGTGTTATATGGCTTTATTTTTATTCCTATAATATTTTCGACCATTATTGTTTGTTCTGTTTTTATTTGATATATTATTGGTTTTATTTTATTTTTAGGGATTATTTTTTTTATTTCTTTTTCATCTATATGATCTATTATATTACTTAATATAATTCCTGGTGTATCAATTAGAGTTAAATTTTCATTAATTTCTACTTTTATTAAATCTAATGTTGTTGATGGTAATATACTTGTTGTCAAATTATAATCTTTTTTTGAGTAATTTTTTATTAATTTATTTATTAATGTTGATTTACCTGTATTTGTATATCCAAGTAAATAAATATTTTTTGATTTTTTTGTTTGATTTATTAAATTATATAATTTATCTAAATTATAATTATTTTTAGAACTTATTACTACTGTATCTATACGGTTTATTTTCATGTTTTTTATATAATTTAATATTTTTGTTTCTTCAATGTCGATTAAATCATATTTTGTTATACATAATATTACATTATTGTTTAAATAATTTATTATTTCTTTTAATTTATTACTTATATTAAATATATCTACTACAAATAATATAATATCTTTTGTATTATTTACTTCCTTTATTATTATATTAATGTCCTCTATATTATTTACTTTTTCATATTTGTTATAATTTATTATATTAAAACATCTTGTACATAATTCTGATTCTGTATTGTTTGTAAACCCTATTTTACCTTTTTCTAGTGTTAGTGTTGCTCCGCATCCTTTACATTTTTTAATCATAATATCTTCCTTTAATAAATAATAAATTTTTTGCAAGTTTATTCATTATTCTTTTTTCTTTGATTCTATTTATTTTGGTTAAAAAACAATCTTTTAGTCCAATTGGATTAACTAAAATGGTTGTAATTCCTACTTTATTTCCACCTATTATGTCAGTTAAGAATTGGTCTCCGATTATTGCGACTTCACTATCTTTTAGATCGTGTTTATCCATTATTTTTAAAAAGCTTCTTTTTAATGGTTTCATTGAGTGTGGATTTACTTCAACATTCAATTCTTCTTTAAATGGTTCTAGTCTTGAAATTCCACTGTTTGAAAATATTATAACTAAAAAGCCCATTTTTTTTAAGTCATCAAATAGGTCTTTTACTTTTTTACTGGGACTTTTTACTCCTAGTGGTGCAATTGTATTATCTAAATCAAATAATAAACATTTTATGCCTCTATCTATTAATTTTTCATAGTTAATTGTGTAAATACTTTTTTGATATATATCAGGGATGTACTTTTCCAAGTTTATCACTTCCTTTATAGCATAAATCTAGTATAACATACTATTTATTTTTTTTAAAGTTTTTTAATTTATCTTTAATAAAATTTATATTGGTTTATTATTTAATTTATAAAAAAAATAGATTATAAAATCTATTTCGGAAGGAGTTTTATTATAATATATTAAGGTGATTTTTATTAAGAATTTAAAATAATTTATTTTATAAGTAAAGAAAAACTAATCTTCTTTTTTACCAAACATAAGTATTAATCTTAATATTTCTATTATACTGGTTGCACAGCTTGCGACATAAGTTAATGCTGCTGATGCTAGAACTTTTTTACTTTTATTTAGTTCTGTACTATTTAATATATGGGTATTATCTAATTCTTTTAATGCTCTAGCACTTGCATTTATTTCAACTGGTAGGGTTATTATTTGAAATGCTAGTATAACTAGTTCAAATATAATTCCTAACCATATTAAATCTAAATAACCAAATAAAAATCCTAGTAATATTGCTATATATCCAGCAAATGAAGAAAAGTTTACAAAAGGAACTAGTGCTGCTCGAATGCGAAGAAAGGCGTATCCCGTTTTATCTTGAATTGCATGACCACATTCATGAGATGCGACTGCTACACTTGCTATGCTTGATCCATTATAGATATTATTTGATAGTCTAATTACTTTATTTTTAGGATCATAATGGTCAGTAAGTGTACCACTTATTGATACAACATCAATGTCATTTAAGCCATTTTTGTCAAGAATTATTCTTGCAGCTTCTAATCCTGTAATATTCCTTTTGTTTTGAATTTTAGAGTATTTGCTATATCTACTTGTTATAAGTAATTGTGCTCCTAATGTAATAAATATAGCTATGTATGTAAGAATATAATATTCCATAAAAATCACCTACAAGTTAATAATAACATATCTTTTTTATAAATCAATTATAAAATTATTAAGAATTATTATATAAAAAAATGGATTATTTAATTATTAATCCATTTTATTGTATCTTTTATTGTTTCTTTTATGTCTCTTGGTTTAAATTCTAATTGTTTTTGTGCTAGTTCATTACTGAAGTTTGCATTTGATGATAATGTATATAATGAATATTTTGTGAAAAGGGGTGTTTCTTTTTTAATATTGTAATAAATCTCATATAGTGGTGAGATTAGTGATGCAAGTTTTATTGGTAATATTATTTTTATTTTATTTTTTCCTGCTATTTCACATATTATATCTGTTAATTCTTTAATTGTTATGTATTTATTTGATAATATGTAACATTTTCCTTTGTTTTCTTTTTCACATGCTTTTATAATTGCTAATGCAACATCTCTTACATCAACAAAATCATAACCTCCTTTTACAATCATTGAAAGTTTTCCTTTTGCAACTTCTTTTACCAGTTGAGTTAAATGACTATTTCCAAAATCATATGGTCCAATTATTCCTGATGGATGTATTATACATGCATTTAAATTTTTTGTTTTTACGGCTTCTAAAATATAGTTTGCTGATTCAGCTTTAGTTTTAGCATAAAGCCCTACTACTTTATTTGGATCAAAATCAGTTGTTTCTGTTATTAATTCATTATTTGGTTTTTCTTTAATTGCATGAACACTACTAACATATATAAGTTTTGATTTTGTTTCTAATACTTTATCAACGATATTCTTAGTACCATTTACATTTACATTATATACTAATGGATTATATTTTGTTTTTATATAAACTACTGCTGCACAATGTATTACAAATACTTCATTTTCTCCTAAATCATCAAATATTTCGTTTAATGTTTCCTTTTTTGTTACATCACCATAATATATTTTACAATTAAGATTTTCTAATGATTTTATTGATTCATTTTTTAGAACGAATGCTCTTATTTCGTTTGTTTTATCATTGTTTAATATTCTTATAATATTATTTCCTAAAAATCCATTTGCACCTGTTACTATATATAGTTTTTTCATTTTCCACCTTCTTTAATTAAATTATATCATAATGTTTACTTTATTCGCAATATAATAAATTTAATTCATCTTCATTATTTATATACATAATTACTACTGACATTTTCAAAAAATTTGAGACCAACTTTTTTAATGTGTTTAATGCTCTAATTATTTTGCCGATTAAAAAAAGAATCTGATTTTAATATCTCAGACTCTCTTTAATTAGATTTAATATTTTATTATGTTTTTCAATACAACTCTGAGTACAATTAAATAACTTTACTAAATTTTTTTGATTCATTCTTTTAGTTTCAATACAATATAAACTACATATAACAAAATTATCATCAAAACTTAAATTATTTAATAAATATTCTAATTCTTCCTGTATTATTTTTATATCTTAATCTTATATAATTAAACGATCTAATTTTTATAAAAAAAAATACTCAGGTTAATCTAAGTATTATATTTGACCTTGTAATAATTCTTTCATATTTCTTAAATATAACTCAA
>CAKOXR010000017.1 GCA_934130215.1 uncultured Bacilli bacterium | reverse complement strand
GTACTAGGTAAATTACTTAAATCATTACCAAAGTTAATAGTCCTTATATAAGGTCTATAATTCTTATTCCAAAATTCTGTTCCTCCATTTGCAGTTTCATCTTCACTATATCCATTCTTCATAGTTGCATATTCACTTATCTGAACAGCACTTACACTAATACCAGCAGTTAAATTTTTACCAACATATTTATTATCATCATTATCATCCTTAAAAGGATTCCAATACCAATAAATAGTAATAGTCTCACTTAAATTACCATTAACCTTTAATAATGAATAATATGTACTAATCTCTGATTTAAAATCAGGAGTTGAATAAAACTTTAAATTATTCGGTAATACCTTCCTATCAATCTTTAAAGTCGCATACATATCAACAGTAGATCCTGTACTATCTAAAGTAATATTAAAAGAACCACTATCACCCGGCAATAATTTATTACCCAAATTAACAACCTTTTCAACACCATCATCAGTTAAACCAGTAACATTAAAAACAGCATTCCCACTACTACCAATTAAACTACCTTCTACAGAAGTCCTATAATAAGCTATAGAACCAGTAACACAAGCAACAATAAGTATTACCATAAACATTATAATAAATAGTTTTCTTTTATTCATAAATTCACCTTCCTACTATAAACATTTTACAATATTTATTATTAAAATACAATAAAAAATTACATTTCTGTAATTTTTAATCAATCGGGTTTACATGAATAACAGTCAAATAAATATCATCAATAGAACCCGTAATTTCTTTTTCTAAACTATCAGCTATTTTATGACTATCAAAAGTACTTAAATTACCATCAACAAAAATAGTAAACGAAATTTGATATTTATAACCAACAGGAGTCGAATTAAAATGATTTATTTTTTTTATCTCACTATGTTTATTAATAATATCAATAACCTTATTTTTAGTATCATTGGAAATAGATTTATCCATTAAAACATCATAAGACTCTCTATAAATCTTTAAACCAGTAACCAAAATAAATAAAGCAATACCAATACCAACAATACCATCAAAAAAATAAATATTAAAATAAGATAAAATAATTGAAATCAAATTAAATAAAGTTAAAATACAATCATTTAAATGATCCTTAGAACTAGCTTTAACAAGTAAAGAATGATATTTTTTATAAACTAAATTAGTATATAAGAAAAGAGAAAATTTTAAAACAATAGTAATAATACATACAACAATTAAAAAAACATTAAAATTATATGAACTACCATTAATTAAAAAACCAATCGAATCCTTAATCGTATATAAAGAAACAAGAATCATTACAATACTAATCAAAAGAGAATAAATATACTCAGCTTTACCATGACCTAAATTATGATCATCATCTCTAGGAACCGAAGCAATCTTATTACCAATAAAAGTCATAATCGAAGAAAAAATATCTGATGCACTATTCAAAGAATCAGCAAGCATTGCTTTACTACCAGTAATAACACCAATTATACTCTTAATAATAAGTAAAAATAAATTACCCAAAATACCAAAAATACTAGCTTTTCTTATCTCCTTAAATTTCATAAAACCACCTATAACTCAAACTGAGAATTATAAAGATCAGCATAAAAGCCATTCTTACTAATTAACTCATCATGAGAACCCTGTTCAATAATATTACCATCTTTCATAACTAAAATCAAATCAGCATTCTTAATAGTAGATAACCTATGAGCAATTATAAAAGAAGTTTTATTCAAAGATAACTTATCCATAGCAGTTTGAACAAGCTCCTCAGTCCTTGTATCAACATTACTAGTAGCTTCATCTAAAATAAGTAAACAAGTATCTTGCAAAATACCTCTAGCAATAGTTAAAAGTTGTTTTTGACCAGAAGAAATACTATCAGAATCATTAATTATAGTATCATAACCATTAGGTAAAGTCTTAACAAAATGATCTAAACCAACAATAGAAGATACAATCTCAACTTCCTTATCAGAAATATCAGTCCTATTAAAAATAATATTTTCCTTTATTGAACCATTAAAAACCCAAGTATCTTGTAATACCATTGTAAATAAACTATGAACATTAGACCTAGATAAATCCTTAATTGAAATTCCATCAATAGTAATATCCCCATCACTAATATCATAAAATCTCATAAGTAAATTAACAATAGTTGTTTTACCAGCCCCAGTAGGACCAACAATCGCAACCTTTGAACCAGCTTTAATATTACAACTAAAATTATTAATTGTATTTTCTAAATTACCATCATATTTAAAACAAACATTCTTAAATTCAACATTACCCTTAACATTATCAAGTATTTTATTATTTCTTTCATAACTCATCTCTTTCTCATCCAAAAATTCAAATACTCTCTCACTAGATGCAGCAATAGTCTGTAAACTAGTAGTAGCACTCGCTATCTGAGAAAGAGGTGATGTAAATAACCTAACATAAGTAATAAAAGCAACAATTGTACCAAATGAAGTTTTACCATTTAAAACAAGTAAAGCACCAACAATACATACAGAAACATAACCAAAATTCCCAACAAAATTCATCATTGGCATCATTAAACCAGATAAAAACCTACTCTTTTTATTAGCATTATATAATTTTTTATTTAAATCATTAAATTTTCCATTAATAATAGAACTACCATTATAAGTTTTAATAACATTTAAACCAGAATAAGACTCCTCAATATGAGCATTTATCTCACCTAATTCTCTTTGTCTTAAAATAAAATATTTTTGTGACTTTGATAAAATAATAAACATAAAAATAAAACCAAATAAACTAGATAAAATAGCAGTCAAAGCCATAATACCATTAGTTATAAACATCATAATAATAGTACCAATAAATAAAGCAATAGCACTTACTAAAGAAGCAATAGATTGCTCCATTGACTGAGAAATAGTATCAACATCATTTGTAATTCTAGATAAAGTATCACCTGTTTGATTTTGATCAAAATATTTTAAAGGAAGTTTATTAATTTTAGTACCAATTCTACTTCTTAATTTAAAAGCAAACTTATTAGAAGCATCAGTCATAAGAATAGACTCTAAATAACTAAATAAAGCACTAACTAAATAAATTATAGTTAAAAAAATAAATATTTTTTTAATACCAGACATATCCATTTTTGGTTTAATTACATCCTTAATAGATTCTGGCATTTGATCTAATAAAGTATAAAAATCATCTTTAGAATCCGTTCCAATTAAAGATGAAAGTTTTGCAATATCAGTATTTTTAATAACCTTACCATCTACTATACAATCATTAATTAAAACAGTTGCAATTGAATCAGGAATAACTTTTGTTTTATTAAAATTTAAAAAATTAATTTTATCTTCTTTTGTAATCAAAACGGCTTTATAAGTACTATCCTTTATACTATCTATTCCTTTTTTACTTAAAAGTTTTAAATCAATAATTTGATTAATAAAATCATTAACTTTTTCTTCACTTAAATCATTTGCTATGCTACTATAAATAATATTCAAATTATCTCTATCTATAATTAAACCATTTGATATTTTATTTGTTAATTTAGATAAAACATTAGGAGTAAAAATAGTAAATATTGAACTTAAAGTAGATAAAACAATAGATAAAATTATTATAATTTTAAAAGAATTTAATTCCTTTAAAAGCCTTTTAATAGCGGTTTTAAAATTTTTAGGCTTTTCACTCTTAATAGGTTTAGGCATGATCAAGCTCCTCCTTACTAATTTGAGATAAAGCAATTTCTTTATAAACAGGACAATTCTCAAGTAATTCTTTATGAGTACCCATTCCAACACATTTACCATTATCTAAAACAATAATCTTATCAGCATGCATAATAGTACCAATTCTTTGAGCAACTATTAAACAAGTTGCAGATTTTAAATTTTCTTTTATTGCTTTTCTTAAATTAAAATCAGTTTTATAATCTAAAGCAGAAAAAGAATCATCAAAAATATATATTTCAGGATCTCTAGCAATAGCTCTTGCAATTGAAATTCTCTGTTTTTGACCACCAGATATATTAGTACCACCTTGTGATAAAATACTATCATATTTATCATCCATATTTAAAACAAATTCACTAGCTTGAGCAATATCAATTGCTTTTTCAATATCCTTCTTTTTACCATTTTCACCAAATCCAACATTATAATTAACACTACCATTAAAAATAACTGCTTTTTGAGAAACATACCCTAATTTATTATATAATTTTTCTAATTTATAATTTTTTATATTAATACCATCTATTAATATTTCACCACTAGTTACATCATAGAATCTTGGAACTAAATTAATTAAAGTTGATTTACCAGATCCAGTAGAACCAATAAAAGCAACAACTTCTCCTTGTGATGCTTTAAAAGAAATGTTTTCTAATATATATTCTTTAGCATCAGGATATTTAAAACTAACATTACAAAATTCAACAGTTCCTTTTAAAGTAGTATCACCATCAAAAGTTCCATCAACAATTGATGAAGTACAATCTAATACTTCATTTATTCGTTTAGCAGAAACTTCTGATCTTGGTAAAACAGTAAACACCATTGCTAACATTAAAAATGACATAATAACTTGCATTGAATAACTAGAAAAAACAATCATATCTCCAAATAAAGTAATTCTATCTGCAAATCCAGCATTAAATATTAAATTTGCACCAATTAAATAAATAATTAAAGCAAGCATATTCATAATTAAGTACATCATAGGAGACATAATAGCAAAAGCTTTTTGATTAAATAATTGTTGTTTTGTTAATTTACTATTAACATCTTCATATTTATCTTTTGTAAATTTTTCAGCATTAAATGCTCTAATAACTCTAATACCAGTAATATTTTCTCTTGCAATTTTATTTAATTTATCAATTAACTTTTGAACAATCTTAAATTTTGGAATAACTATAATAGTTAAAAAAGTAACTACTGATAACATAATTAAAACAGAAATACTAGTTGCAATAGTCCAAGCAAAGCTTTTATTTACAATTTTACAAATTGCCCAAATAGCAGTAATTGGTGCTTTTATTAATAAATGTAAACCCATTCCAATTAACATTTCAACTTGAGAAATATCATTAGTAGTTCTAGTTATTAAACTACTAGTTTCAAATTGTTTAATTTTATCAAGTGATAAATTTTCAACTTTATAAAATATTTTTTCTCTTAATTTACTTGAAAATCCTGAAGCAAGTAAACTTAAAAAATAACCTGAAATTATAGTACAAACTAAACTACCTAAACTACATAAAAGCATAAATGAACCATTATATATTATATCATTCATTTTACTTCCTTCTGTTTTTACAAGCATTGTTATTTGAGACATATAATCTGGCATTTTTAAATCTAACCAAACTTGTAAAAAAATTAAAATAATAACTAATATAATTAAAAAATAATCCTTTTTTTCAAAATTTTTTATTAATTTAAACATATTTCACCTCTAACTAAATATTATATTAAATAAATTCATTATAAATGATAGCACCTTCACTATTTAATTGTCAAGATTCTAATAATTGCAATTTATACTTATTTCTGATAAAATATATATGTGATTTATATGAAAGAAATATTATTAGATACTTTATTAGATTTTATTAAAATTTTACCTTTTTTATTTTGTGCTTTTTTATTAATGGAATTTATAGAACATAAATTATCAAATAAATTACAAAACAAAATTAAAAAATCTGGTAAATATGGTCCTATAATAGGATCAATCCTAGGTGCATTTCCTCAATGTGGTTTTTCTGTTGCAATGACTAATTTATATGCTGTTAAAATAATATCAATGGGAACATTAATATCAATCTATCTTTCAACAAGTGATGAAATGATACCTGTTTTATTAAGTAGTGGTGTTAGTATAACATTTATATTTAAAATATTATTAATTAAAATAACAATTGGAATGCTTTTTGGGTTGTTAATAGATTTATTTAATAAACCAAAAAAAATAAATATAGAACCAATATGTAATGATAATAATTGTCATTGTGAAGATGGAATTATAAAATCAGGTTTAAAACATACTATTAATATTGGTTTATTTATATTAATAACAACACTTCTTTTAAATATTGGAATAAATTATTTGGGAACAGATAAACTAAGTAATCTTTTTTTAAAAAATTCACCTCTTAGTCCTTTTATTTCAAGTTTAATAGGTTTAATACCAAACTGTGCGGCAAGTATTATAATAACTGAACTATATTTAAATTCAACAATTACATTTGGTTCTATGATAGCAGGATTATTAACTGGTTCTGGTATTGCTATAATGGTTCTATTTAAAGTAAATAAAAATATAAAAGAAAATATTAAAATATTATTTTCAATTTACTTAATAGGTTCTATAACTGGAATGATTTTTGATTTATTTATTCATTTTTAATTGAAAATTTAATTTAAAAATGATATACTTAACAAGTAGTTGCCCCATAGCCAAGTGGTAAGGCATCGGACTCTGACTCCGTGAGCGTTAGTTCGAATCTAACTGGGGCAGCCAATTAAGCCAGCTTAGCTTAGTAGGTAGAGCAATGCATTCGTAAAGCATAGGTCGATGGTTCAATTCCGTCAGCTGGCACCACTAGATAATCTATTAATTTTTTATAGATATGCATCTAATATAAATATCAATTTTTTAAAAATTGATATTTTTTTCAATGAAATATATAAAAATACAATTTTTATAAAATAACATTAGAGTTAGTATTAAACATTATCATCAATTAATAATTAAATAAAACTATCAAGAAATTGTGCAAAACATATGTTGAAAAAAGCAAAAATGCACAATATTTTGAAAATACTGTGCATTTTTCTTTACTTTTATTAAATTTTATAGTAAAATAATATTTGAGGTGAAAAAAATGGAACCAATAAAAGTAAAGAAATTACCAATAGAATATTCACTAGATAAAGAATTAATAAATCTGATATCAGAAGCAAATTTAAAATATGGAGAATATAAAACAGAACTCAAAAATCTTCAATTTGATTCAAAATTTTTTTTAGATTCTATAACACTAAGTGAAAGTATCAAATCAACTCAAATAGAAGGAACACAGATTTCTCGTGATGAAATGTATTATTTAAAATATATGCCAAAAACAGATGATAATTTAGAAATTCAAAATCTAAAAGATGTTATTGATTTTTCAAAAGAATATTTAAAAGAAAATAAAAATATTAATATAGTATTCCTTAATAAATTGCATCAAATACTATTAAATAGTGTTAGAGGAAATGAAAAAGAACCAGGAAAAATTAGAAACACTCAAAATTGGATAGGTACAAAAGGATGTTCAATTGACGAAGCAATATTTATTCCACCTAAACCAGAAGATGTACCAATTCTACTTGATAATCTTTTTGAATACATGAATAATGCCTATATTGATCCAATATTCATAAATCTAGCAATATCACATTCACAATTTGAAACCATACATGCATATAGAGATGGAAATGGAAGATTGGGAAGAGCTTTAATATCAATACAATTAGCACTCCTAACAGAGGATGAACCTATCTTATTTTTATCAGAAGTTATAGAATTATATAAACCAAGTTATTACAGACTTTTAAACGAGAGTCGTAAAGGTAATATAAACGGCTTTATTAAATTTTTCCTTGAATGTGTAATTGAACAATGTAATAATTATATTGCAAAAATAAATCGAATCAAACAAATATATACAAAAGATATGAAAAAAATCGCAATTTTAAAAAGCAGTGCTATCTATAGAATTATGCCTGCAATAATGCATCAAATTGTTTTTACAAAAAAAGAGATAGAAGAAGAATCTGGGATTTCAAGAAACACTGTATCATCCTTAATTGACAAATTAGTTGACTTAAAAATTTTAGTTCCGGATTCTAATTTTGCAAAACTAAGCTATAGATATGTTGAAATATATAATGTTTTTATAGGAAAAGAAAATTTTTAAAAATGCACAATGATTGTGCAAAACATATATTGAAAAAACCAAAAATGCACAATGATTGTGCAAAACATATGTTGAAAAAAGCAAAAATGCACAGTATTTTCAAAATATTGTGCATTTTTTAATTTAAATTTTTTTAATTATTTATATCATTTAAGACTTCTAAATCAGAAAAATGTTTTTTTTCATTTCCAATTATTTGATAATTTTCATGACCTTTTCCAAGAATCAATAATATATCATTTTTATCTAAATATGAAACACCTTTTATTATAGCATCTCTCCTATTTTTAATAATTTCATAATTATTAACTTTTATTCCACTAACAATATCAGCAATAATATCATCTTCATTTTCAGTTCTCGGATTATCATTTGTAATAATTACTTTATCTGAATAATAAGTCGCTATATTACCCATAATACTTCTTTTAGACTTATCTCGATCCCCACCACACCCAAATATTGTAAAAACTCTATTTTTCTTAAAATCATTTACACTTTTAAAAACCTTTTCCATAGCATCAGGTGTATGTGCATAATCAATAAATATATTATTTTCCTTATATTTAACAATATACATTCGACCAGGAGGTGCAAATACATCAATTTTAAGAATATCATTTAAATCAAAATTTAAATAAACAAGAGTAGCAACTGCTTCTAAATAATTATAAGCATTATATTTACCAACCATATTAAGATGTTTAAAATATTTATCTTTAAAACTAAATTCCAAATCTAAAGAATCATCATTTAATTTAATATTTATGATTTTAAAATCACCAAATTTACCTACTTTAACATTATAATTATTTTCAAAAATAAAATCTTTATAATTTTGATCATCCGAATTAATAATAGCAATCCTCTTATTTCTTAATTTATCAAAAAGTAATAACTTTGCCTTTTTATAATTTTCCATATTTTTATGATAATCTAAATGATCAAGTGTTAAATTAGTAAAAATACCAACATCAAATTTAAGACCATATACCCTATCTTGAACTAAAGCATGACTAGATACCTCCATAACAACATATTTAATATCATCTAAACTACATTCATATAAACATTCATATAATTCCTCAATATCTGGTGTTGTATTATTTAACTCCCTTACAAAACCATTTTTATAAAAACCTATTGTTCCAATATAAGCACACTTAACATTCATTTTATTTAAAATATCATAAATTATATAACTAGTAGTTGTCTTACCATTAGTACCAGTTACCCCAATTAAAATAATATCTTTAATTTTATCATAATATTTATTATAAATATATTTATTATAATATTCCTTTGGATCATCTATAACAATTGTATTATCATCATATTTTATTTTAGATATAATTAAATCTGCACCATTATGTACAGCATCATAAACATACTCCTTATTAAAAGTAGTATCAACAAAAATATCTCCATTAACTACTTTTCTTGAATCTTTTTTAAGCATATTCCTCCTAGATATCATTATCTAATAGTATATATGTTTTATTTGATTTCAATATGTCAATTATATTTTTATATTCCTCTATTTTTTCAATTATATATATTTTATTTATATCATAATGATTTTCAATCAATTTTTCATAAATTAAAGGCATATTAATAGTATTTAATAAAATAATATAACTAAATTCTTTTGATAATAAAGAACCAAAAGCTCTATTAATTTCTTCACTACCATTCTTAATACCACCAGTTACAATAACTTTCATACCTTTATAAGAACTTATCAAATCTAATCCTTCATAATGATTAAAACAATTATAACATTTTGTATTTGAAATAAGTATATTATTATCATTATGTATAATTTTAATTTTAATAGGTTTCAATTTAGATAAACCTCTTTTAATTATAGAATCACTTAAATTCATATATTTACCTAAAGCATATAAAGATAAAGCCATCTTATTTTCATCATAACTAATTAAATTAGTACTCATTAAATATTTTTTATTCTTATAAACATAATTAATAACACTTTTACCATTACTATATTTAATACTTTTAATATTATAATCATGACAATTTTCCCCTATTGTTATATCATTAACAATACCATTATTAAAATTAATAATATTTTTTATATTTAAATTATTATTATTTGATACAATAATTTTTATAAATTTATCATATTTTTGTTTAAATTCTTTATATATATTTTGTTCATCTTCTATAAATAATATATCATGTCTAAAATCCAAAAAAGACTTTAATTCTTCTTTATAATCTGTTTTAATTAAAATTAAATCTTTATTTTCAAAATATTTTTTTAATTTAAAATTATCAATTTTTTTATTTAAATTTCTAAAAAAATTAATTATAAATCTATCTAATAAAGATAAAATAATGTATCCTATTAAAGGTAAATTTAAAAATATAAATAATAAATATATAAACATTGTTTGATAAAAAACTTTTCTAAATTTTTTATTATTTCCTTTAGCATAGTACATTATAAAAGCAATATTTAATAAACTAAATATAAAATATATTTCAGTTTTAAATATTAATTCAATTAAATAAAAAATTAAATAAATAACATCAATTTCAATATTTTTTTTATTATTTGTAATATAAAGTGTTTTTAAAAAGATATACAAAATATAAGTAATTATAAATATATATTTCATATTACTTCATCTTTCTATTTAAAATCATTCGTAAAAATTAATTCATTTTCATTAGTGTACCATATACCATCATAATTATATTGTTTTAAAATTTCTTTTCCTTCTTCAATACTTAAAAAATATAAATAATTCGATAACATATGAACCTCTAATATATCATCCCCTATTACGGTAATACTTTTATAATTATCCTCTTGTTTTAAAGTTTTTAAATTAATTAAATTATGATAAATATTATCATTTAAAACAAAATAATTTTGATAAGGTCCAACTGTAGAAACTGCTTTATTATTTAAATTTAACAAAGTTAAATATTCATCAATTTTAAATGGTTTTTGAATACCAATAGTAAATGTAGAATTATGAGCTTTTCCAACTAATGATACATCTTTCATATTAATTATATAAGAATCAATATTATATTTTTCAATTAATTGTTTAATATTATTAATAATATAAGATTTAATAATAGAATTATAACTAATTTCATTATTATTTTTATAAACTGGTTTTACTTTATTAATTTTACTATAATTAAAAATATCATCAATTTCTTTTCGATAAATACTAACATATCCATTAGTTTTTTTTATAACATTATTACCATAATCGAATAGTTCTTTTAAATCATAATTTTTTATAATTTCTTCAATTTGATCAAATAATTCTTTATTATATTTAGAAGTATATACTCTAATATTAATACCATCAAAATCATTATAAGTTATAGAATATTCTTTTAATTTATTATGATTATAAAGAAAAATAAAAAATATAACAAATGTTATAATTATTAAAAAAGATATACCTAATCTTTTCAATTTTTACCACCTTTTTAATTATAGCATACTTTAAAAGTTATTATCAATCTATTTTTACTAAAATTACATCTTCCCCTATTTTTTCAATTTGTTTCCATAATACTTCCATTTCATTTTTGGAATTAAATAACTTAAATTTATTTTCTTCAACAATTAAACTTTTCATTTCCCCTACTTCATTTATATTTACATCGATTATATTTCCTATTTTTTTTCCATCTTTTATATTTACAATATCTTTATCTTGTAAATCTGATAATCTCATATAACACCTCTATTATTAGTTTATTCAATTAATTTCTTAATGTTCTTAATTCCTAAATGTTCAAGTCTTGATATTTGTGCTTGTGATATACCGAGTTCTGCCGCAAGTTCCATTTGTGTTTTTCCAACAACAAACCTTTTTAATAAAATATATCTTTCTTTTGTTTTAAGTTTTTTTAAAGCTTCTTTTAAAGCAAGTAATGTTTCTTTGGAATAACAACTTTTTTTATCTTCGAGTTGATCAAATAAATAAATAGGATCTCCTCCATCTGAATAAACACTTTCAAATATACTAACAGTATCTTTCATTGAATCAAGAGCATTACAAACATCAAATTCACTTACATTTAATATAGTCGCTATTTCTTTAATTGATGGTTCTTTTTCATTTGTTTTGATTAATTCTTCTTTAACTTTTAATATTTTATAAGCAAGATCTTTAACAGAACGAGCAACTCTTATACTATTACTATCTCTTAAATATCTTTTAATTTCACCTAAAATCATAGGAACAGCATAAGTTGAAAACTTTACTTCATGTGAAAGATCAAAATTATTAATTGCTTTTATTAATCCAACTGTTCCAATTTGAAATAAATCATCCATATTATCTGTTCTATTTACATATTTTTTTAAAATCGATAAAACTAATTTTAAATTACCATTTATTAATTCTTCTCTTGCTTTTAAATCACCATTTTTAAATTTTTTAAATAAAACAACCATTTCATCATTTGTTAAAACTTTAATATCACAAGTATTTACTCCACAGATTTCAACTTTAAATCGTGCCATATTTCCTCCTAGTTTAATAATGATTTATTATAAAAAAAAATATACAAAAAAATACTTAATATGAACCAGTAAGTATTTTATTTGTAATAATATTTAATTCATGATTATTTAAAATTGAAGAATCATATAATGCTTTTTCATTTTCAACAATATAAATAATATTTGTATAAACTCTACTAGGATTATATTCTTCATAATTTGATGAATTTAAATTAACCATATTTCTAAATTCATTCATTTTACTTTTTGAATATTTATATACTTTAGTTTCTGTATAACAATTAGAACCTATACAATTTTTATATCCAACTTTAACAGTATTATTTGTATAAACAATTGCTTCATATCTTTTACCACCAATAGTATAGATAATATCATATTCTTCTATTCCTTTATTATAAAAGAAACTAATAATAACAGCACCAATAAGTATAAAAATGCCCACTATTACATAACCAAGCGAATTTTCTTTCATTATCTTGCCTTTCCCTTTTTTTCTATACTAGTATTTAAAAATACTTGTTTTGTTTTTAATTCTGTTTGTAAAAGTTCAATTTTTTTTAATAATAAATCTAAATACTTTTTACTTAAATAAGCTTTATAATTATTATTTATAACTCTTTTATATCTTTCTAAATCATTTAAAACAATATCTATAGTTCCATCATCTTCAGAACTAGAATCAATTAATTCAATTATTAATTGAGTATATAAAGATAATTTCCTTTTTATTTTTTTCTTTAAAACTTTTTCAATTAATTCAGGTTTTGTAAGTTTAACTTCATCTACTAATATACCTTCATATTTTATATTATTTTGTGGATTAAAAACAAATCCCGATATTTTTTTTAAATCTGTTTCTATACTTTCTTCCTTTTTATCTTTTACTAATAAATATTTAACATTTTCCACAATCTCTCTCCTCTAATATATCTGGTCTTCTAGCAATTGTTCTCTTAACACTTTCATTATATCGCCATTTTTTTATATTTTCATGATGTCCTGATAAAAGAACACTAGGAACTTCCATACCTCTAAAATTAACTGGTTTTGTATAAACGGGATAATCTAATAAGCCATCATTAAATGATTCTGAATCTAATGATTCTTTATTAATTGCTCCATCTAATAACCTAACAACACTATCTACAATAACCATACTAGCAAGTTCACCACCTGTTAATATATAATCCCCTATACTAAGTTCTAGATCAGCTAAAGCTCTTATTCTTTCATCAAATCCTTCATAATGTCCACATATTATTATTAAGTGTTTATGATATTTTAATTTATTTGCAACTTTTTGATTATATTTTACTCCTTGTGGTGTCATTAAAATAATATAGGAATCATCAGTTTTTATATGCTCAACACATTCATATATTGGTTCTGGCATTAAGATCATACCTTTACCTCCACCGAATTGATAATCATCAACTTTTTTATGAATATCTTTTGAATATAGTCTAAAATCCCATATTTTTATATCTACAATATTTTTTTCTCTTGCTCTTTTTATTATTGATTCATTTAAAAATCCATCAAACATATGAGGAAATATACTTAATATATCAATTTTCATCAAACATACCTCCTACTATTATTTGTTTATTTTCATGATCAATTTTAATTATAAATTCTTTAATAAATATAATTTTTTTATTGGTATCTGTAACTAATATATCTTGAACTTTATTATTTGTTATATATTTAACTTTACCTTCTTTTTTATTATCTTTTATTATTTCATAATTTATTAATTCTTCTGGTAATATTTCTTTTACATAATTTCTTAAAGTATATACTTTTTTATTTTTTAAAAATAAAACATCATTTATATTGTTATAATTTTCAAATGTAACCATATCATATTTTTTATGTTTTCTATAAGTTTTTATTTTATATTCTTTATTATCTATATATAGATAATTATCAATTTTAAATATTTCATTTTTATATTTAAAATTTGATAATATACGAATTTCACCTTTTATTCCATGTGTGTTTACTATTTTACCTATATATATCATTTTACTCACCTACTTAATTCATATAATATTATACTTGTTGCAACTCCAACATTTAAACTTTCACATTTTTGATTCATTTTTATATAAATAAATTCATCACTTAAATCTTGAAGTTCTTTTGATACACCTTGTCCTTCATTACCAATTATTATAGCAAATTTATCTAATTTTTCAAGGTTACTTATTATTTTTCCTCCAGATACTTTTGTTGTTAATATTTTATAGTTGTTTTGTTTTAATTTTATTATTTCTTCTTTTAAATCTTTTACTACAATGTTTATATTAAATATCATTCCTTGTGTTGCTCTTAATACTTTAGAGTTATATAAATCAACACATTTTTTACTTAATATTATTGTATCTATATTAAAAGCAACAGCCGATCTTATAATTGTTCCTAAATTACCTGGATCTTGTATATCATCAAGTATTAATATATTTCCTTTTATGTTATCATTTTTCTTTTTACAGATTCCAATTATTTTAGATGGATTATCTAATTCTGTTATGTATTTTAAAACATTTAAACTAACATAATTTGTTTTTGTTTTATATTTGTTTATAGTTCCTTCAAGTAGTAATACTTCTTCAATTAAATTATTTTTAATAGCTTCTAATACTAAGTGTTCTCCTTCAACTATAAATTTGTTATATAGATCTCTATATTTTTTATTGTTTAATTTTTTTATTTGTTTAATATATTCGTTATTTGTTGATTTATATATCATTTGCATTCCTCATTAGTGTTTACTATATATAATTTATAATCATATATTTTTCCTTGTTCAATTATTTCAATATATGATTTATTGTAATCAATTTTTAATCTATCTTCTTGATTACATATATTTTTTTCAATATATTTTTCATTTAATAATGTATTTAAATATAATTTATATGATTTATTAGTATTTAATTCGTCTTTACTTGGAAATTCATCTGTTCCTTTTTTATCTTGAAGCCATCTTTGACTACTTACAACAAAGTTCTTTTTTTGTGTTTCATATGCTTTTAATCTCATTGCATATATTACTTTATCGAATACTACTACTCCGATTGTTCCGATTATTCCTAGTATTATTATTGTTGCGAGTAGTTCAACTACTGTAAATCCTTTTTTCATACAAACCTCTTTTCATAATAAAATTATATCACATTCTTATATTATAGACTAGAGTTATTTTATATAAAATATTTATTTTATTTTTTTTATATGATATAATTGATTTGGAGGATTTTTATGAAAAAAATAAGTATTATTGTACCTTGTTACAATGAAGAAGAAGCTATTCCTTATTTTTATGAAGAAATTAATAAGGTTAGTAAAGAGATGAAAAATGATTTTGAGTTCATTTTTGTCAATGATGGTTCAAAGGATAAAACTCTTGATATTGTTAAAGATTTGAGTCAAAAGGACAAAAGGGTTAAATATATTCATTTTTCCAGAAATTTTGGAAAAGAAGCTGCTATGTATGCTGGTTTAGAGTTATCTAGTGGTGATTATGTTACTATGATGGATGCTGATCTACAAGATCCGCCTTCACTTCTTCCAGAAATGGTTAGATTAATTGAGGAAGAAAATTATGATTGTGTTGGTACTAGAAGGGTTACTAGAAAAGGAGAACCCCCTATTCGTAGTTTTTTTGCGAGATTATTTTATAAAATTATTAATAAAATGTCTAAAGTTGAAATGGTTGATGGTGCAAGAGATTTTAGGTTAATGACTAGACAGATGGTTAATTCAATTTTAGAGTTAAAGGAATATAATAGATATTCTAAGGGTTTATTTAGTTTTGTTGGTTATGATACTAAATGGCTTGAGTATGAGAATGTAGAGAGAGTTGCAGGTGAAACAAAATGGTCTTTTTGGAAATTATTTGCATATGCAATTGAAGGTATTATAGCATTTACTACAACTCCTTTAACTATTGCTGCTTTTATGGGTATGTTATTTTGTTTTATTTCATTTATAATGATTATATTTATAATTGTTAAAACTTTATGTTTTGGTGATCCTGTTAATGGTTGGCCAAGTATGTCTTGTATTATATTCTTTGTAAGTGGTGTTCAATTGTTTTGTATTGGAATTATTGGAGAATATTTATCAAAAACTTATTTAGAAACTAAAAAAAGACCTATTTATATTGTTAAAGAAACAAATATACAAAAATAAAAAGATTTAAAATCTTTTTATTTTTTTTATAATATGGAACATTTATAATAATCAAAAAAATATACTATTTATATAGAAACTATTAATAAAATTGCTAAAAATTTATTATAAAAATATTTTAAATTAAAAATTCTTTTACAATTAAAATAATGTAATTAAATTAAAATTAAAAGGATTGTTATCTATAGTTTATAGATTACAATCCTCTAATTAAGAACTATTAATATAAAATCATTCTTTTAAAGTTAAATTATTTTTTTATTTTTAAATTATATTATTTTAATAATTTGGTATTACAGTTGCTTTTATACCGTAAAAATAATTACCTCCTCGTTCACTATAGAAAAATATTTTAACATAGTTAGAATTTATAGTAATAGTTTCTTGAATTTTACCATTAGCACCATATTTTTTATTATTATTTATACCTGTTGTAGCAGCACTAGAATCATATATATAGAAGTAAGCATTTGATAAATGTCCAACATCATGATCAATTATAAGAGTTAAACTTTTTGCTCCTTCAAATGTACATTCACCAATTGATTTCTCAGAAGACGAAGGATATGGAAAATGACTTGTTTGAATTGTTTTACATGAAATAGTTACAACATCAGTTATGGCAACATCAACATCTGACATTACAAATTTATTATCATTATGTTTTGATATTTTATAATCAACAACTTTTCTATCATATAGATCAATTATCGTTGATAGATAAGCTCCAAAACCTTTGAATATAAGATAAATTACATCTGTATCCCATACCTTATTTGGTTCATTAGTAATAAAATTTCTATTTAATAAATTTGGTTTAACATTATCTTCAATTCTTTCATTTTTATTTTTCTTTTTTGACT
>CAKOXR010000016.1 GCA_934130215.1 uncultured Bacilli bacterium | reverse complement strand
TACTGGTAATACTGGTAAAGCAGTATTTGTTTTAAGGGATACTGTAGATGGTGAATCATGGAATAATAAAAATATTAGTTTAGGATCTATTAATCCTGGTGATAGTGGTTCTTTTGATGTTGTTATGGATGCTAGTGGATCTACTGTTGATATGTATGCGACTTTAAATATTGAAAGAAATAATTTACCTAGTAATTTAAAGTTTTATACAACTGAGGATCATAAGAGTGAACTTCATAAATATTATTCGTTTTTAGAAAAAAATGGAACAAATAAAGAAAAATTAACGGTATATTGGTACTGGAATCCATATGTTGATGATTCGGAAGACTCAAATTATATGAACAGAAATATAAGCACGACTATTAATGTAAATGCAGTTCAGATAAGTGAATATGCAACTATGAAGAATGGATTCAAGGAACCGTATTGGGATTATTCGTCAGAAGAACCAATTGAAGTTGATCCTAGTAGCGAATTTTGGGGTAAAAATTATAGAGCTTATATAAGAACAATTAACTTTAATAATGATTTAAGTAATTTACCTAGTACTTGTACTGAAGAAAATTTGTGTTGGGATATATCAGAAAGTGCAACTCAAAAGAAAAAAGTATATGGTTATTTAGTTGATACTGGACTAAAAGAGGAAAGCGATAATACAAAATCTTTATATAACTTATATATAGTAAGTGAAGCACCAATATTTGCACCATCTAATTGCGATGGAATATTTTCATTTGGCGGATATGATTATAAAAACTATGTGGAAATATCTAATTTAATTAAAATAAATTTTAACAGTAATTTTAATACATCTAATGTTATAGATATGTCTCATATGTTTGAGAGATGTTATTTCTTAACAAGTTTAGATTTAAGTGGTTTTAATACAGCAAAAGTAAATTCTATGAATAATATGTTTTACGATTGTTCGTCATTAACAATCCTAGATTTAAGTGGTTTTAATACGGCAAATGTAACAAATATGAGTTATATATTTTCCTCTTGTTCATCATTAACAAATTTAGATATAAGTAGTTTTAATACGGTAAATGTTATTAATATGTCAAATATGTTTAATTATTGTTCCTCCTTAACAAGTTTAGATTTAATTAATTTTAATACGGTAAATGCAAAAGATATGAGTGATATGTTTTATGAATGTTCATCCTTGACAAATTTAAATTTAAATAGTTTTAATACAACAAATATAAAAGATATGAGTTCTATGTTTCGCGGGTGTTCATCCTTAACAAATGTGGACTTAAGTAACTTTAATACGGCAAATGTAACAAATATGACTGGTATGTTTTACAATTGTTCATCTATAACGAATTTAGATTTAAGTAACTTTAATACAGCAGGAGTTTCTCTAATGAATTGGTTATTCGCAGAATGTAAAACTCTAAAAAAATTGGACTTAAGTAACTTTGATACGGCAAATGTAAATACTATGCATTCAATGTTTCAAAATTGTATATTATTGGAGGAATTAAAAATTGATAATTTTAATACAACAAATGTAGTATATTTTTCTAATATGTTCGAAAATTGTTCATCCTTAACAACTACAATTAATATCATGAGAACAGGGTATAAAGAATATCCAAATATGTTCGGTGGTGCTGCAACAAAAGAAGGAACCAAAATAACTGTAAATTCTATTAATGGTTCGAGACATTTAGCAAGTTTAATGATAAGTGAAAAGTCTGATAATAGCAATGTTGCATACGGAAATGTAATTCCTGAGCATACTATTACGATAGTTGGAAATGATGACATTAATTATGGAGAAGCAAATGGAGTAAAAGGTACAAAAATAAAACTATTATCAGCTTCAAAAAATAATTATGTTACATCATTTAAAATGAATGGTACTACCATAAATGGAAATGAATTTATAATGGGTGATAATGATATTTCAATAACTGATATAACAACTGTGTCTTGTGTCATAATGGAAACAGATCATTATCCATATGAAAAATATGCTCATGATTTAGTAATTGGTGAACATACATTTGAAGGAGCAAAAAGTTTAACTGTTATATTGGATTATGAAACTGCTGGTGATTCTTCATATTTTATAATATATGATTCTAGTACATCAACAACAGGAATAAATAATAATAAAAAATATTATTCTAGTGCAAGAACTCAAGAAACAATAACAATAAACTCTAATTATATTAAGATAATATTTGATAGTTCTGCATACACACAATTATATGGTGTACAAGCCATAGTAATCCCTAACTATTAATATATAAATAATAAGATTATAGAGACAAGATTAGTTTTTCTAATCTTTTTTAATACAAAACTACTATCATAAATTAAATATATATGTTAAAATATTTAAAGATGAAAAGGAGAATGTTATATGGAAGACATGCAAAAATTACTAACAAAACTTAAGTTCAGTCAAACATACTTTGAAAACGGAAAATTAACACAAATAAAATGTAATAAAGAAAAAACTAACTTTGAATTTTATATAGAAGTAGATAACATAACATATAAAAAATATATCGAATTTGAGAAAAGATTAAAAAGTTATTACCCATTATATAACATCAAAATAAAAATAAAAATATTAAATAACAATATAGAAAATATATTTTATGAATTATATAATGAATACTTAAAAGATATAACATTAAACCAATATAAAGATTATAAAGTTGAAATAAAAAACAATATAATATCAATAGAATGTGCAAATGAATACGAAAAAAGAAAACTCGAAGAAATAATAAATGAAATAAATGATAAAATAACATTATTAGGGTTTAACATAAAACCAAATATAACAATAAATGAAGAAATGCAAAATAAAATTGAACAACAAATACAAAAAGAACTATATATAGACTTTACTAACTATAATGAACCAGTTGAATTAAAAGAAGAAGTAAATAAATATCCAAAAAGAGAACCAAGAGATAAAACATTAATAATAGACCAAGTAGAGGGAGTTATAAAAGGAAGAAAAATTGAAGGAGAAATAACACAGTTAAAAGACATCAAAGAAACAGAAAAAACAATAATTGAAGTAAAAATATTTTCAACCGAAGTAAAACCAACCAAAACAGACCTAAAAATAATAACCCTAAAAATGACAGACAATACAGACAGTATATACGGAAAAATATTTGTAAGAGATGAAGAAGACTTAAATAAAATACTAAAATCAATAAACAATAAAACATGGTATAAAATAACAGGACAAGTAAAATATGATGAATATGCAAAAGAACTATCAATTATAATAAGAGACATAAATTTAAGCGAAAAAAAAGAAGAAACAATAAAAGATACAGCATTAAATAAACGAATTGAACTCCACACACATACAATGATGAGTCAAATGGATGGAGTAATAGATGAAATAACATTAGTAAAAACAGCAATGAATTACGGCCATAAAGCAATCGCAATAACCGATCATGACTCATGTCAAGCATTTCCACATGTATATCAAGAAATAACAAAATATAACAGTAATCTAGAATTACCAATAAAAAATCAAATAAAAGAATTAAAACAACAAGAACAAACACCAGAAATAATAAATAAAATAGAACAATTAGAACATCAAAAAAATAATTTACCATACTTTAAAGGATTATATGGAGTTGAACTCGAAATGACCGATGAAGAACTAAATATAATATATAATCCCAAAAATATTAAAACAGATGATCTAACATATGTAGTATTCGATACCGAAACAACAGGATTTAACCCCGGATTACACGATCAAATGATCGAAATAGGGGCCGTTAAAATGTATAAAGGAGAAGTAATTGAAAGATTTGATGAATTAATAAATCCAGGAAGAAAACTAGATGCAGTAATAACAAACCTAACCGGAATAACAGATAATAAACTATCTACAGCAGATAACGAAGAAAATGTAACAAAAAGATTTAAAGAATGGATAGGGGATTTACCATTAGTCGCACATAATGCAATATTTGATAAAAATATGCTTGATATGGCATATTACAAATATAATTTAGGGAAACTAGAAAACCCAATAATTGATACATTAATGTTATCTAGAATAATTAACAAAGATTTAAAAAGACATAGTTTAACAGCACTCTCTAAACACTATGGAATGAATTTTGTTGAAGAAGATGAAGAAGAAAATGAAGAAAACAATAATTTAAAACCAACAATAACAAAAGAAGTTGAAGAAGTATTAATAAACAATAATAACATATATAATAATAAAACAAATGAACTAAATATTTATAGTACAGAAGAAGAAACAAAAATAAATATAAAAGTAACATTTAAAAATGGAATTATTAAAGAATTAACAACAGAAATAAAACCAGGAATAAATAATATAAACATTGAAAATAAAATAATAATTACAATCAATAAAATAAGAAGTCACCATAGAGCAGATTATGATGCCGAAAATACAGGATATATATTTGCTAAAATGTTAAATCAAATAAATGGATTAAAAAATTTAGATGAATTTATGAATCCAGGTTATATAGAAGCATTAGCGGGAATTAAACCATTAAAAACAATGACAGACTATGATAATATACCTAAACAAACAAGAACACAAGAATTAACAAATATAAACCAAAAAACAAAACATATTACATTAATCGCTCAAACTCGTGAAGGACTTAAAAATTTATTTAAATTAATTTCATATGCAAATACAGGATTTATATCTAAAACATCAAGAATACCAAGAAGAATAATAAACCAAAATCGAAAAGACTTATTAATAGGATCAGCATGTTTAAATGGTGAAATATTTAATATTGCATTAACAAAAAATGATGAAGAATTAAAAAAAGCAATGGAATTTTATGATTATATAGAAATACAACCACCAAGTAATTACCTTCATTTAGTTAAAAGTCATGATCTATCAAATTATGATGAATTAATATATGCATTAAACAAAATAATAAAATGTGCTAAAGAAACAAATAAATTAATATGTGCAACAAGTGATGCACATACACTATATAAAGAAGATAAATTATATAGAGAAATCATTGTAAATCAAAATGTACCAGGAAAAGGAAGACATCAACTAGCACGGTACTTAAAACAAGATAATAAAACTAATTCAAATATAGGCTTAATTAATCAAATAATTGATAACTCTAAAGAAATATATGGATATGAATTAGATGAAATAACAAAAACTACATTAAAATTAATAAGCTCTTTAGATAATATTGATGAATTATCAAGTGATTTTGAAATGATAGCAGAACTATTTACATTAACAAAAGAAGAAATATTAAAATTCGGAAAAAATTTTGAAATCATAAAAAGAGAAAAAATAAGAGATGCAATAAGAACATTAATGAGTCAAAAAGTAGTATATGAAAATAAAGGCGAATATCATATAAATGAAAAACTAATAAAAGAAAACAAAGAAGAACCACATATACCAGATGAATATTTTAGAACAACCAATCAAATGTTAGAAGAATTTTCATTTTTAGACGAAAAAACAAGAAATGAAATAGTAATAACAAACCCAAATAAAATAGCAGACAAAGTAGAAAATAACATAGAAGTTATAATCGCAACCGATAAACCATTTTCACCAATAATTGAGGATTCAGAAAAAATAACAAGAGAAATGGTTTATAATAAAGCATATAGTATTTATGGAAATCCTTTACCATCAAACATTGAAAAAAGAATCGAAGACGAATTAAGAGGTATAATCGGAGGAGGATTCGATGTTATATACTTAATAGCACAAAAATTAGTAAAACACTCAAACGATGATGGATATATAGTAGGATCTCGTGGATCTGTTGGATCTAGCTTTGTTGCAACAATGATGGGAATAACAGAAGTAAATTCATTACCAGCACACTATATATGTCCAAAATGTAAAAATAGCATCTTTGAACTAAACGGAAAACAACTAGGAATAGATTATTCATCAGGATTTGATTTACCAGATATGTTATGTCCAAAATGTAAAAGCATGATGAACAAAGAAGGAAACGATATGCCATTTGCAACATTCCTTGGATTTAATGCAGATAAAGTACCGGATATTGATTTAAACTTTTCAGGTGATAATCAAGCATCAGCACACGAATATACAAAAGTATTATTTGGAACCGATAATGTATATAGAGCAGGAACAATTGGAACCGTTGCCGAAAAAACAGCATATGGATTTGTACAAGGATTTTATGAAGATAAAATATATGATACATTAAGAGTAGAAACAAACAGTTATAATATAAAAATACCATCTAAAGATGAATTAAAAAAGAAAAAATTAATAAAATGCAATAAAAGAACACCAGAAATAGAAAGAATCGCACTAGGATGTACAGGAGTAAAAAGAACAACCGGTCAACATCCAGGAGGAATAGTAGTAGTACCCGGATATAAAGAAGTATTTGATTTTACACCATTTCAATATCCAGCAGATGATCCAACTGTACCATGGAGAACAACCCATTTCGATTATCATGCTATTGACCAAGATTTAGTAAAACTAGATATACTAGGACACGATGATCCAACTGTATTAAGACTTCTTCAAGATTTATCAAAAGAAGAAGTAAAAAAATATAATGAAGGACAAGAAACAATTATTGATATAACAAATTTACCAAAAAATGAAGAAGGTATAATTGATGTAACAAAAGTACCACTTGGAGATAAAGAAACAATGGAAATATTTTCACAACCAAATGTACTAGGAGTTACAAAAGAAGAAATAATGTGTGAAACAGGAACACTTGGAATACCAGAATTTGGAACAAAATTTGTAATTCAAATGTTAGTAGATACAAAACCAAAAACATTCGCAGAATTAATCAAAATATCAGGTCTTTCACATGGAACTGATGTATGGTTAGGGAATGCACAAGAATTAATAAAAAACAATATTGTTCCATTTAAAGAAGTAATTGGATGTCGTGATGATATAATGGTATATTTAAGATATCATGGAATGAAAGATCTTGATGCTTTTAAAATAATGGAATTTGTTCGTAAAGGAAAAGCATCAAAAGAACCAGATAAATGGATTGAATTTAAAGCAAAAATGAAAGAAGCAGGAATTGAAGAATGGTTTATTGATTCATGTAGTAAAATAAAATATATGTTTCCCAAAGCTCATGCAACAGCATATGTAACAAGTGCCTTTAGAATTGCTTGGTATAAAGTACATTATCCAATTCTATATTATTGTGCTTATATGTCAGTTAGATGTTCCGATTTTGATGTATATGCAATGGTAAAAGGATATGAAGAAATTAAAACAAAATTACTAGAAATAGAATCAAAAGGAACAAGTGCAACAAACAAAGAATCTAATATATATGATGTTATGCAAATAGCTTTAGAAGCATCAGCAAGAGGAATAAAATTTGCTCAAATAGATATAGAAAAATCTGATTCAAAATATTTTAAAATTATTGATAAAAATACATTATTATTACCATTTAGATGCTTAGAAGGACTAGGAGATTCTGTTGCTCAAAAAATAGTAACAGAAAGAGAAAAAAGACCATTTTATTCTATAGAAGATCTTCAAAAAAGAGGAGGAGTATCTAAAACATTAATTGAAAAAATGAAAGAATTAGGTGTTTTAGATAATATGGATGAATCAGAACAATTAAGTTTATTTTAAAGAATAGTTAAATAAAACTATTCTTTTTTAAAAAAACAACCATATTTATATAAAAATTAATTGAAAAAAAAAAAATTTAAGTGTATAATTTCTTTAGGAGGATCATATGAAAGATGAAATAAATAAAAGAAAAATTAATAATTTACTTCAACAAGGAAATAGATTAATAAATTTATTATACATTGTATTTATTATACTAGCAGTTTATTTAGTAACTCTAATAGGTGATAAATTACAAATAATGCCATTTGTAAGTAAATTATTTAAAATATTAACACCTCTTTTTATAGGACTAGTATTTGCATGGTTATTTAATCCTTTAGTAACAAAAATGCAAAACAAAAAAATAAAAAGAGTATTTGGAACATCAATTGTATTCTTTTCATTTGTTGGTTTATTATTACTATTAATATTAGAAATAGTACCAGTTATTGTAGATCAAGTTCAAACAATAAATCTAGGTAAAATTACAAATGATACATTAAAATGGATTAATAATTTTACAATAGAAGGAATTGATCTAACATCAACAAAAGAAGCAATAATTAAAAAAGTAACAGAAATAGCATCCGAATTTGATGCAGCAAGTATAGTATCTTGGATAACAAAAACAGTATCAAATATAATATCCGGACTAGGAACATTCTGGTTAGGACTAATGGTTGGATTCTTTCTATTACTAGATTTTAATGAAGCACCAAAAAGAATTAAAAAATTCCTACCAACTAAATATCGTAAAGAAATATGGGATTTATTAACAAGAATAAATTACATTTTAAATAATTTCATAAGAGGAACAATATATTCATCTCTAATAATATTTGGATGTACATTAATTGGTTTATTAATATTAAAAGTTCCAGCAGCAATAATATTAGCACTTTTCTGTGCAGTAACAAATGTAATACCATATTTAGGACCATATATAGGAGCAATACCAGCAATTGTAATAGGATTTACAGTAAGTCCATTAACAGGAATATTAGTAACAATTGTAATATCTGTAATCCAAACAATTGAAGGAAATGTATTATCACCAATAATAATGGGAAAATCAGTAAAATTAAGTCCAGTAACTATATTAATAGGATTATTAATATTTGGTTATTTCTTTGGAATATTTGGAATGATAATAGCAACTCCAATAATAGCAGTAATAAAAGAAATTATTCTTTTCTATAATGAAAAATATAATTTTCTTAAATCTGATAAAGAGGTAAAGGTATGAATTTAGAACAAAAAGAACCATTCATATTTATAATATCAGGTAAAGCAAGACACGGAAAAGATACAATTGCTCAAATGATAAGAAATGAATATGAAAGAATTGGACTTAATACAATTAATTTGCAATATAGTACTCCAATAAAAGAGTATGCAAAAAAAATAAGTAATTGGGATGGAAATGAAGAAACAAAACCAAGAGAACTATTACAAATGTTAGGAACAGAATTAATAAGACAAAAAATAGATTTTTTATTCTTTGTTAAAAGAATGATTTCTGATATTAAAGTTTACTCATATTTTTATGATATCATTACAATAAGTGATGCAAGAGCTAAAGTAGAACTTGATATACCAAAACAAGAATTTAAAAATGTAATAGTTATAAATGTAACAAGACCATCATTAGAAACTAAATTAACAAATCAAGAACAAAAACATTATACAGAAACAGATTTAGATGACTATGATAATTATGATTATAAAATTATAAATGATGGAACACTTGAAGATTTAGAAAAAAAAGTGGGTATTATTCTAGAAGACATAAAAAGAAGATTTTAACAGGAGGAAAAAATGAATAATAAAAAATTACTAAAAACAATATTAATAACATTATTAATATTTGTAGCATTATCATGGATAATTAAAACAGGAAGTTATACAAACGGAGTATTTAAAGAAGGAAGTTTAGAACCATTTGGACTATTTGATATATTCTACTTCCCACTACAAACATTCCAAACATATGTTCAATATGGAGTTTATTTACTAGTAGTAGGTGGATTCTATGGAATACTTAAAAAAACAAAAACATATAATAATATTGTTGCAAAATGTTCAAATAAAAATGAAACAAAATTCCTAATATTTACAGTAATACTATTTACATTACTATCATCAGTACTTGGAATAATGTTTGGATTATTTGTATTAGTACCATTTTTTAAAGATGTATTAGAAACAATGGGATATGATAAAAAAAATACATTACTTGCAACTATAGGATCAATATTTATAGGAATAATAGCATCAACACTATCATTTGATGTAAGTGGATATATTAATTATTTTTATAAAGTAAATTATACATCTTTACTAGCAGTAAAAATAGCACTTTTAATCCTTTTACCAGCAATATTAATAATATATATATTAAAAACAAAAGAAGAATTAAAACCAAAACAAATTGAAACAACAAAAAATATTAAAATACAACCAGCAATTGTAATAACTCTAATAACATTAGTACTAGGATTTATTTCAATGTTTAGTTGGTCTTATGGATTTAATATTGGAATATTTGATGATTTACATACATCAATATCTGAAATAAAAATAAATGATTTTTCTATTTTATCAGCACTTCTAGGTCAAAATATAAAAGCACTAGGACAATGCTCAGAAGTAGAATTCTCAGTATTATTAATAATATCATCACTTGTAATATCATGGATTTATGGATTAAAAAAGAACGAAATTTATGAAGGATTTGTTGAAGGAGCTAGAAAACTATTACCAATGTCAATTATAACAACAATATCATTTGTAATATTAATGCCATTCTTTTCAAGTACAAGTGGACAATCAATAATGTACACAATTTATAATAAAATAATTGGTTTATCAAAAGAAGTAAGTATTTTACCAATGACATTACTATCAAGTATTGGAACATTCTTTTATGGACAATTTATCTATTTAGCAAGTGATCAAAGCACTATTCTCCAAACAGCTTATCAATCAGGTTATACATTAATGACATTTATAATGCAAACAATCTATGGATTAACATTATTTGTAACACCAACCAGTGCCTTATTATTAGGGGGATTATCTTATTTTGATGTTAATTATAAAGAATGGATTAAACATATATACAAATTTGTATTATTATTACTAGGAATATTATTAATTACATTCTTAATTATTGGTTGGGTTATTTAAACCCAACCTTTATATATGAAAGGAAAAAATAAAATGTTTGAAAACAAAAAAATATTTGTCTTTGGTATGGCTAGAAGTGGATATGAAGTATCAAAATTATTAAAAAAACATAATAATAATATTATATTAGTAGATGCTAAAGAACAAGATGAAGAAAAAGTAAAAGAATTAGAACAATTAGGGATAAAGATATTTATTGATAAACAAGCAATTAATTATTTAGATGAAAGCTTTGATTATGTTGTTAAGAATCCTGGAATTAGTAATGAAAATGAATTAATAAAAAAAGCAAATGAATTAAATATTCCAGTTATTAATGAAATTGAAGTTTCTTACCATTTTTTACCTAAAGTAAAATTAATATCCGTAACAGGATCTAATGGAAAAACAACTACAACAACAATGATTTATAACATGATAAAAAGATTTACTCCAAATTGTCATATGTGTGGTAATATGGGAATTCCTTTATCAAAAATGATAGATGAAATTAAAGAAAATGATATATTAATAATGGAAATATCTAGTCAACAATTAAATAACTTTAAAGATTTTAAACCAGATATAGCAGTATTAACTAATTTAATACCAGTACATATAGATTTTTTTGGTAATTATGAAAATTATAAAAATGTTAAAAAGAGAATATTTAAAAATTTTGATGATAAATCACTAGCTATTTTAAACTTAGAAAATGATGATGTTATTAATTTAACAAAAGATATAAAAGGAAGAAAAGAATATTTTTCATCAAAAAGAAAAACAGATTGTTATTATGAAAATAATGCTATTTATTATAGAAATGAAAAAGTAATTGATGTAAAAGATATTTTAGTAAAAGGAATGCATAATTATGAAAATATAATGTGTGCAATACTTGTAATGAAAGAATTAAATATACCAAATCAAATAATATTTGATGAATTATCAACATTTAAAGGAGTTGAACATAGAATCGAATTTGTAAAAGAATTAAACAAGCGGAAATTTTATAATGATTCTAAAGCAACTAATACTGTTTCAACTAGAATTGCACTTGATTCATTTAAAGATCCAACTATTTTAATAATGGGTGGTTTAGATAGAGGACACTCATTTGATGAATTAAATGATCATATGCAAAATGTAAAATATGTTATATGTTATGGTGAAACAAAAGAAAGAATCAAGAAATGGTGTCCAAAAGAATGTAAAGTAGTTGATAATTTGGAACAAGCAACCAAAAAAGCTTATGAATTATCATCTAAAGGAGATATAATATTATTAAGTCCAGCATGTGCTTCATGGGATCAATTTAATAGTTTTGAAGATCGTGGAACACTTTATAAGGATGTAATAAATAAATTATAGGAGGAAATATGTCAAAAATAAAAGATATCATTGCAAGAGAAATATTAGATTCAAGAGGTAATCCAACAGTAGAAGTTGATGTTTACTTAGAAAGTGGAATAATGGGTAGAGCATCTGTTCCAAGTGGTGCATCAACTGGAATGAGAGAAGCACTTGAACTTCGAGATAAAGATTCGAGATATTTAGGAAAAGGTGTATTAAAAGCGGTTAATAATGTAAATGAAATAATAAAACCAGCATTATTAAATAAAGATGCTTTAAATCAAAAAGAAATAGATACTATTATGATAGATCTAGATGGTACAGAAAACAAAACAAAACTTGGTGCTAATGCTATATTAGGAGTTAGTATGGCAGTATTAAAAGCAGCTGCTAATTATAAAGGAGAATCTCTTTATAAATATATTGGTAAAGGAACAACATTACCAAGACCAATGATGAATATAATGAATGGTGGAGCTCATGCTGATAATAATATTGATTTTCAAGAATTTATGATTATTCCTGAAGCAAATACTATTCATGAAAGAATTAGAATTGGTTCAGAAGTATTTCATAATTTAAAAAAATTATTAAAAGAAAATAATTATGTAACAGCAGTAGGAGATGAAGGAGGCTTTGCTCCTAACTTAAAAAGTACAAGAGAAGCTTTAGATTTTATAATATCAGCAATAAAAAAAGCAGGATATGTTCCTGGTAAGGATGTATTTATTGGTTTAGATGTTGCAGCAAGTGAATTTTATGAAGATGGATTATATAAAGTAGAAGGTAAAAAATTAACAACAAATCAATTAATTGATATGTATATTAATCTAGTAAATGATTATCCTATTATTTCAATTGAAGATCCAGTAGATGAAAATGATTGGGTTGGCTTTAGAACAATAACAGAAAAATTAGGAGATAAAATTCAATTAGTCGGAGATGATCTATTTGTAACAAATAGCAAATATTTACAAATGGGAATCGATAATAAAGCAGGTAATGCTATATTAATTAAACTAAACCAAATTGGTACAATAACAGAAACATTAGAAACAATTAATTTAGCTAAAAAAAATGGTTATAAAACTATTATTTCTCACAGAAGTGGAGAAACTGAAGATACAATAATAGCAGATCTAGCAGTAGGATTAGACCTAGGACAAATAAAAACAGGTTCAATGTCAAGAACTGATAGAATCTGTAAATATAATCAATTAATGAGAATAGAACAGGAACTTAATAAATAAGTTCCTTTTAAAAAAAGATCTTTTAAAGATCTTTACATCATTTGATAAGAAGCACTATTATAATTACTAGAATTTTCATTTAATGATTCTAATCTACTAATTCTTCTTTCTAAATTATTTAACCTTTCTTCTATATTAGAATTATTGTTTTGATTTTCAAAAGGCATAACAGGCATTTGATACATACCTGGCATTTGATACATACCATCCATCGGTCCATTAAAAGGACATGCTCTTTTATTTCTCATATTTCCTCCATTTCTAATAAATTATATGCTTTTTTTTAAAAAGTGTGTTATTATATTTAATGGGAGTGATGAAATGAGATTAAAAAATAATCCACAAGCTAAAGAAATTGTTAATAATTCCAAATATGTAAATAAAGGAATTGATTTTTCAAATAATAATAAAACTTATTTAGAAATTGGAACAGGTAAATGTGATTTTATAATTGGAAATGCTTTAAAATATCCAAATATTAATTTTATTGGAATTGAAAAATATGCAACAGTATTAGTAAGTGGAATTAAAAAAATAGAAACCAAAGAATTAAATAATTTAAAATTGTTATTACAAGATGCTAGTGAAGTAGATAAAATTTTTAATAAAAATATAGATTTGTTATACTTAAATTTTAGTGATCCTTGGCCTAAAAAAAGACATGCTAAAAGAAGATTAACAAGTCCTATATTTTTAGAAAAATATTCTAAAATATTTAAAGAAAATCCTCACATAATATTAAAAACAGATAATAGATCTTTATTCGAATATTCTCTTTGTTCATTAAGTCAATTCGGTTACATATTTAATGAAATATCATTAGATTATAATGATGAAAATAATATAGAAACCGAATATGAAAAAAAATTTAGACAGAAAGGAATGCCAATATATTATTTAGATGCTTCTCTTTACAATAACTATACTGTAAAGAAAAAATAATCTTTTTAATTTGGTCATTTTTTGATATAATATACATGAGTGAGATTATGAAAAAAATTTGGATTTTTTTACTACTAATATTATGTACAGGATGTACAATCGTTAGAATAGACACAGAAAATATTGATAATATTACATCAGTAGTTTTATCTAAAAACAATAAACTCTATAATAGAGTTGGAAAAGGATATAAATACTATCTACCAAGAGGAGCATCCTATATTGATAACAACGGTTTTAATGAAAAACTATATTCAGGAAGTAATTATTATTATCTATTTGTAGATGCTGTTAGTTATTATTATAAAAAAGATATCAAATGTAATTTTGATGACAATGTTTTTTATAAAGAAGAATTTACAAAAGATAAAAAAGGATGTTTACAAATAACAAAACAAAATAATGATTATTTAATAAGATTCTTCTACAATTATGCAAGAATAGAAACATTAGTATCTAAAAAAGATTTAAATCAAGCAGTACTTGATGCATCATATATTTTATCAACAGTTAAATTTAATGATACAATAATAGAAACATTATTAAAAGAAAATGATTTAACAGAAACAGAAAAAGTATATGAAGCATTTACATCAAATAGTGCTATTGACAATTTTTATCGCACAAATGAAGAAAATATGAAAGTAGGTGAATAAATGGGGTTATTTGGGAAAATTAGGGACATGCTAACATATGAAGATGATAATGAAGAAGTTGAACCAGTAAAAAAAGAAGTTTCAACTGTTTCAATACCAGCACCGCTTCCAGAAAAAGAAACAATTGATTTTGAAATTGAAGAAAAAGAAGATTTACCAAAAAGGGAAGAAAAGGTAAAAGAAGAAAAACCATCATTTACTATATTTACAGATTCAGATTTTACAGATTTCAAAAAAGAAAGAATAAAGGAAGAAAAAAAACCATATCAAAGTAAAGAAGAAGTACATAAATTTAGACCAACACCAGTAATAAGTCCTGTTTATGGAATTATAAGAGATGAAGAAAAAAAAGAAGAACAACCTTCTACTTTTAGTAGAATCCAAGATGTATCATTAGATGATGTTAGAAAAAAAGCATTTGGAACACTAGAAGATGATGTTGAAACAAATCTTTTTACAACAAGAGAATTAAGTTTAGAAACAAATACTAAAAATGATATATTTGAAGAAGTAAACAATGCTGTAAATGAAAGAGTAAATGATGATAGTGATAAAGCAATAAACGAAAATGATTTATTTAACTTAATTGATTCGATGTATGAAAGGAAGGATGATTGATGGAAGCAATGAAAATAGCAATGCCCGTCATAATTTATGTTTTACTAGCTATACTTATAATAGCACTTATTGTATTAGTTATAAGATTAATATCAGTGCTTGATAATGCTAATAAGTTAGTAAAAAACCTTGAAGATAAAGTAAATAAATTTAACGGTGCTTTTAAAGCTATAGACCAAACATGTGAAGCATTATCATTTGCAGGAAGTAAATTTAGTTCGTTTGTAACAAATACAATCACAAAATTAATAAGAAAGGATGATTTAGATGAGTAAAAAAGGATTTTTATGGGGAGCAGCTTTAGGAATTGGAGCAGGTTTTTTACTAGCACCCAAAAAAGGTAGTGAAACAAGAAGGGAATTAAAAATCAAACTAGATGAAATGCTAGCAAAACTTAAAGATGTTGATTATGATGAAGTTAGAGAAAATATTGAAGTAAAAATTTATCAAATCAAAAATGAATTAAGAGATTTAGATAAAGAAAAAGCAATCGATATTGCAAAGAAAAAAGTAGCAGAACTTCAAAAAATGAGTTCAGAATTAGTTGATTATGCAGTTGAAAAAGGAACTCCTGTTTTACAAAAATCTGCAGATGCTATAAGAGAAAAAGTTATAAAAGTATCTAAAGAAGTAATTGAAAAATTAGAAAACGAAGATAATAAAGTAGTTAACAAAAACAAAAAGGAAGCATAAAGCTTCTTTTAATATGGAAAATATAAAAAAATACTAAAATAACCTTGCATTATTATAAAAAAAATGTATAATTGAATATGTACTTGTTCTTGGAAAAAGATTTCCTTGACTTTTTCTCGGAATAAGCGAATAGAATTATGAAAGGAGAAATTATGGCATTAAATAAAGAAATTAAAAATGATCTTGTAAAGAAATATGCAAGAACTGAAGGAGATACAGGATCTGCTGAAGTACAAATTGCTATACTAACAAATGAAATATCAGCACTTACAGAACATTTAAAAGAACATAAACATGATTATAGTTCTCGTCGTGGATTATATAAAAAAGTTGGTCAAAGAAAAGCATTATTAAACTATTTATACAAAACAGATGTAACTAGATATCGTGAATTAATCAAAAATTTAGGATTAAGAAAGTAAGCACTCTTTTTTGAGTGTTTTATTTTCTTTAAAATATTGGAGGTAAAATGAATAATATATTTGAACTAGACTTTTATGGAAGAAAAATAAAAGTAGAAATTGGAGAATATGCCAAACAAACAAATGGATCATGTTTAGTAAGATATGGGGATACAGCAGTAATAACAGCAGCAGTAATGAGTAAAAATGCAATTACAGCTGATTTCTTTCCTTTAACTGTATCTTATCAAGAAAGATTATATTCTGTAGGTAAAATACCTGGTGGATTTATAAAAAGAGAAGGAAAACCAACAGAAGCAGCAACACTTGCATCAAGATTAATTGATAGAACTCTAAGACCTTTATTTAAAGAAGGATTTAGAAATGAAGTTCAAGTTATAAGTACAATTCTATCAGTAGATCAAGATAACTCACCAGAAATGACAGCAATGCTTGCATCAAGTATAGCACTATCAATATCTGATATTCCTTTTGAAGGACCAATTGCAGGTGTTGTAGTAGGTAGAATTGATGGAGAATTTATAATTAATCCAACAAGTATTCAATTAGAAAAAACAGATATTGTATTAACAGTTGCAGGAACAAAAGAAGCAATTAACATGGTTGAAGCAGGATGTCATGAAGTTAGTGAAGAAGATATGATTGCCGCTTTAATGTTTGGTCATGAAGCTATAAAAAAATTGATTGAATTTGAAGAATCAATAGTAAAAGAAATCGGTAAAGAAAAAATAGAGGTAACTCTTGCTTCATTTGACCAAGAACTTGAAACAAAGGTAAGAGATTTTGCAACTTCTAAAATGAAAACAGCAATTCAAATAAAAGAAAAATTAGAAAAGTATTCAGCAATTGATAAAGTAAAAGAAGATACAATTAATTATATAAATGAAGAATATAAAGAAAATGAAGAATTAGATAAATTAATTTCAGATACTTCTAAAATAGTTGATATTATAGAAGGTGAAGAAGTTAGAAACATGATAACAATTGATAAAATAAGACCAGATGGAAGAAATATGGATGAAATAAGACCTTTATCATGTAATATTGATTTACTTGCTAGAACTCATGGATCAGCTATATTTACAAGAGGTCAAACTCAAGTACTTGCAACAACAACATTGGGAGCATTAGGGGAACATCAAATACTAGATGGTCTTGGAATTGAAGACGAAAAAAGATTTATGTTACATTACAATTTTCCAGCATTTTCAGTAGGGGAAACAGGTAGATATGGTTCTCCTGGTAGAAGAGAAATAGGTCATGGTGCATTAGGAGAAAGAGCATTACTTCAAGTAATGCCATCAGAAGAAGAATTTCCTTATACAGTTAGAG
>CAKOXR010000015.1 GCA_934130215.1 uncultured Bacilli bacterium | reverse complement strand
ATATATAAATTATATAATGGTTTTGTGTTATCAGTACTATCTTTTAAACCGGTATCAACTAAATAACCATATACTTTCTTATTTTGAGTTTGACTTTCAGATATATCCCAACATAAATTTTCTTCAGTACAACTACTAGGTAAATTACTTAAATCATTACCAAATGTAATTGTTCTTATATATGGTTTATAAGTATCACTCCAAAATTCAGTACCACCATTAGAACTACTATTCCCATTCTTCATAGTCGCATATTCACTTATCTGAACTGCATTAACAGTTATATTCGCAGAAAAAGTTTTATTCATATACTTATTATCTTCTTCATCACTAATATAAGGATTCCAGTACCAATATACCGTTAATTTTTCTTTATTTGTTCCATTTTTCTCTAGAAATGAATAATATTTATGAAGTTCACTCTTATGATCTGCCGTTGTATAAAATTTAAGATTTTTAGGTAGCTCAGTATCCCCAGTTCCCCTATCTATATTTAAAGTTGCATACATATCAACAGAAGATCCACTAGCATCCATAACAACATCAAAAGAACCACTATCACCAGGATTTATAGTTCCTAAATTAATATTTTTGTTATTCCATGATTCACCATCTTCTGTATCCCTTAAAACAAATACAGCATTACCAGTATTACCAGTAATTGAACCATTTACAACTATTCTATAATAAGCAAATGAACCTATTAATAAACTGATTAAACCTATTACAAATGTTATACTTATAAATACCTTTTTATTTAATTTCATATATTTTTACCTCCAATTATTTAAATACTAAAAAGAAGACTAGTTATTCTTATATATCTAATCCTACAATTATTAACAAAGTTATTTTTTATATTATTTAATGTATGTATATATATTCTCTTTTCATGTTATCAACAAGCCTTTCCTTACTCTATTAATTTTACTATATTTATAAAAAAAAATCAATATTATAAAAAAGCAATCAAATATATAAATGATTGCTTTCTCTATAACTAACATACTTAGGTTCTCTATAGATATATTTTTCAATTAGAACAAGCCTATTTTGTTTTATACTTTCTTTTATATCAATAATCCTTTGATTCTTTGAACCTCTAAATTTTACATCAAAGCTCTTTTCTTCAAGTAAAAATTTACCATCTACTAAAACATCTACATTTAATAAAAGTTCTTTTAATTTAGAATTTTTTTTCATCATTTTTACCAATTCCTCATAAGTAAATCCTGTATATAACCAAACATTTAAACCAAGAAACTGAGCATGTTTTGCAAGATCTAGTACAGAATCCACTTGATAAATAGGATCTCCACCAGAAAATGTTATACCCTGTTGATTTACTAACTCATCCATTTCCTTTTTAATATCTTCTACATCTACCAAATAACCATTATTAAAATCATGAGTTTCCGGATTATGACATCCCATACAATTATGAGAACATCCCTGAGTCCATATAACACATCTTATTCCTTCGCCATCAACAATACTATCTGTTTGTAACGGAGATGCAAGCCTAATAGTCTTTGCCATGTTTAACACGATCTCTTACTTCAGCTTTTTTAGCATTATTAAATCTATCTACTGTACCAACTAAATAGCCAGTGATTCTTCTGATTCTTTCAAATCCTACTCCTTCACCAACTTTTTTTTCTTCTCTTTTTACTTCTTCTTTCATACTTTCCTCCATTAACAATTTGAGCAACTTCTTAATTTTTCAACACTAACTGCTTCACAGTCATGTCTTCCACATCTTGGACAAACATCTCCAATTACACCTACATATCCACATACTGGATCTCTATCTACCGGATGGTTAATTGCTCCATAACCAATTCCAGATTCTTTCATAATACGAACTACTTTTTCAAAAGCCTCAACATTACTTGCAGCATCACCATCTAACTCTATATAAGTTATATGACCTGCATTTGTTAAAGCATGGAAAGGTGCTTCTTTTTTAATTTTATTTGTAACAGATATATTATAATATACCGGTATATGGAATGAATTAGTATAATATTCTCTATCTGTAACACCCTTTATTTTACCATATATTGCTTTATCAATATTTACAAATCTACCAGATAATCCCTCTGCTGGGGTTGCTAATAAAGTAAAATTCAAATGGTATTTTTCTGAATATTCATCACATCTTTTTCTCATTTTTGTTATAATTTCCAAACCTAGTTTATAAGATTCTTCATCTTCACCATGATGTTTACCAACTAAAGCTTTTAAACATTCAGCTAAACCAATAAATCCAATAGATAAAGTTCCATGTTTTAATACCCTTCTTAATCTATCAGTTGGTTTTAATCTTTCAGAATCTATCCATACTCCTTGACCTAGTAAAAAAGGAAAATTATAAATTCTTTTATTACATTGAATTTCAAATCTTTCTAGTAATTGATCTTTTACTAAATCCATTTTTTCATATAATTCTTCATAAAAACCATCTAAATCAGTTTCTTCATTTTTAATTATTCCATGTTTAATACCCAATCTTGGTAAATTAATTGATGTAAATGATAAATTACCACGACCTGGTGTTATTTGTTTATCAGGATCTACTACATTTCCCATAACTCTTGTTCTACATCCCATATAACATACTTCTGTATTATAATCTCCTTCTTTATAATATTGTAAATTAAATGGTGAATCTATAAATGAAAAATTAGGGAACAATCTTTTCGCTGAAACTCTACAAGCAAGTTTAAATAAATCATAGTTAGGATCTTCTGGATTATAGTTTACTCCTTCTTTTACCTTAAATATTGATATAGGAAATATTGGAGTTTCTCCATCCCCAAGACCAGCATCTGTTGCAAGAAGGAAATTTTTAATAACCATTCTTCCTTCAGGTGATATATCTGTTCCAAAGTTTACTGATGAAAACGGAACTTGTGCTCCTGCTCTTGAGTGCATTGTATTTAAATTATGAATAAATGCTTCCATTGCTTGATATGTTATTCTATTTGTTTTAGCAAGTGCTTTATCATATGCAAATTTAACTGCTCTCAATAATTGTTCTGAATCCTTACAAAAACTATATAAATTTTCAATAGAACCTTCTATAGAATTCATTTTATCAATTTCTTTAGCAAATTTATCAAAATTTACTAATTTTATAACATCAGTATAATCAAAGAAATCCACTAATTCTTGCTTAAATTGTTTTTTAAATGTTTTTATAACACCTGGAGCCATATAATAATCAAATGCTGGAATTGATTGACCACCATGTTGATCATTTTGATTTGACTGAATTGCAATCGCTGCAAGTGCACTATATGACATAATATCATTTGGTTCTCTTAAAAAACCATGACCTGTTGAAAAACCATTTTCAAATAATTTGTTTAAATCAATTTGACAACATGTTGTTGTTCCCATTGGTATAAAATCCATATCATGAATATGTATATCACCATCATCATGAGCTTGAGCATATTTCTTTTTCATAAGATAAGATTTTGCAAATTCTTTTGTTACTGTACTTCCAAATTGAAGCATTGTACCCATTGCTGTATCCCCATCTACATTTGCATTTTCTCTTTTTGTATCATCTTCACTTGCTGATTTAAGACCTAATCCTTCAATTGTTTTAAAAAACTTATGTGCTCTTTTTTCATCACTAAATAATTCTCTTGATTTATTTCTTCTTTCCCTATATTCAGAAAATGATTTATAAACATCATCATAACCTTTTTTTTGTAATTCTTCTTCTATTAGATCTTGAATTGTTTCAATTTTTATTTTTTCTTCATCTTTATATTCTTTTTCAATTCGATTCATAACTCCTGTAAATACTTTGTTTGCATCTTTACTTTCATACACCATTTCATCATTTTCATTCGTTACACTATCGAATCCCTTTTTTATTGCAATCGCTATTTTTGATGCATCAAAATCTACTTTTTTACCATCTCTTTTTACAACTTTCATCGTTAACTTATCTTCTACTGCTTGCATTTTTCTCTCCTTCACTTTCTAAGTAAATTATACTATAGTAAGTTTCAAAATCAAGCGAACATATGTTCTTTTTTGATGAATTTTTCTATTATCCCTTATATTATATAGAATTTATAAAAAAATATTTTTTTGACATTTTCAAAATATTTACATTTTTGATTTTTCGATTTTTTTACCTTTTTTATTTTTTGATATTTTTAGTTTTCCCTTATTTTATAAGGTTTTTAATAAAATTAGATAATAAAAAAATATTTAAAAAAGTTAATTTTTAAATATTTTGATTTTTTATTTTTTTAAATTTCTTCTTCATCTTCATCAACGATAGACATGTCATCTAGGTCATCATCATCAATATCATCATCAATATCATCATCTAGTTCTTCTTCGTCTTCTGTTTCTTCTGATTCCATTTCTTCTGAATCTGCTTCTTCTTCGTCATCTACATCTAGTTGGACTTTATGTCTTTCTCTTAAATCCCATTCATGTGAATCTAATAAAACGAATCTTTTATCTAGTGTTAATGATGTATAATAGTCCCCTATTTTGTTTTCGTAATCACTTTCAGTATAATCTAAAAGTTCACATATTTTTTTGAATATTAATGGTGTTGAGATTGGTTTTTTAGATTCTTTTAATACCATATTAGTTAAATCGGTATATGATAGAGTTTTTAACTCTTCTTTTGTTAAGTCTTTTAATTTCATAAATCCTCCATACTTAATATATTCATTTGTAATTTTTTCTATACTTATGACATTTTATTATATGCTTATTTTTAATATAATTGCTTGTCGCGTCTAATTATAGCATACATAAAAAAAAAAATCACTATTTTTATAATATTTTTTAATAAAAATGTACAAATTATTATAGGTGATATATATGAAAAGGTTATTTTATATAGGGTTTTTCATTTTTATTTTATTTATGTTTATTTTAACATCTATTTACATTTTGGCTTCATTTTCACCGATTTTAATTATTAATGGTGCGAATAAATATGAATTTTATGATTCTAATAATAATAGATTTTCAGCTTCATCTGATAAATGGGCTAGATTAGAGGATATTTCTCCTTATTTGGTTAATGCAACTATTTCTTTGGAGGATAAAAATTTTTATAATCATATGGGTTTTGATTATTTAAGAATTGGTAAATCTTTTTTAAATAATTTAACTAGTAATTCTATACAAGGTGCTTCTACTATTACACAACAACTTGCTAAGAATTTGTTTTTAAATTTTGATCAAACTTGGGAAAGGAAGATTAAGGAAGCTTGGCTTACTGTTAGGATTGAAACTCATTATTCAAAGGATGAGATTTTAGAGGTTTATTTAAATACTATTAATTATGGTGGTATTTTTGGTATTGAAAATGCTAGTCATTTTTATTTTAATAAATCATCAAGTGATCTTAGTTTGGCAGAGGCTTCTATTCTTGCTGGTATTCCTAAGTCTCCTACTTATTATTCTCCTATCAATTATGAAGAAAATGCTTTAAATAGACAAAAGGTTGTTTTAAATTCAATGATTAATAATAAATATATTAGTGAAAGTGAAAAGAATAATGCTTTAGATGAAAAATTAAGTTATTATGGTGCTTATAGTACTGATAAATTAAAGACTTTAATGTATTTTCAAAATGCTGTTATGAATGAACTTAATAATATGGATCTTCCTTTATCCTTTTTAGATGTTGGTTCTTTAAAAATATATACAACTTTAGATATTTCTTGTCAAAAGATTATGGAAGATAGTTTAAAATATATTAAAAATGATGCTGAGGTTGCTCTTGTTTTAACTGATCCTAATAATGGTAGTGTTAAAGGTTTAATTGGTGGAAAAAATTATTTAAAAAGTGAGTTTAATCGTGCTATTAGTTCAAAAAGACAGGTTGGTTCTTCTATAAAGCCTTTTCTATATTATGCTGCTCTTGAAAATGGTTTTACTTCTTCTAGTACTTTTACTAGTGAAGAAACTACTTTTGTTTTTGGTGATCATGAATCTTATACTCCTCATAATTATGCAAATATATATGGTAATAAGAATATTACTCTTGCTGCTGCTATTGCTTATTCTGATAATATTTATGCTGTTAAAACTCATCTTTTTTTAGGGCAAGATGTTTTAGTTAATACTTTAAAGAGAATTGGTGTTGATAGCAATAGTAGTACTGTTCCTTCTTTAGCTCTTGGTAGTACTGAGATTAATTTAATGGAAATGATGGAGGGTTATGGAACTCTTGCTAATTTGGGTTATAAGATTAAACCTTATTTTATTGAAAAAATAGAGGATGAGGATGGTAATGTTTTATATAAACATAAAGAAAAAAAGGAATTAGTTTTAGATAAGAGTATTGTTTTTATTTTAAATGAATTATTAACTGGTACATATGCTAGTGAATTAATTGATTATGCTTATCCTACTTGTATTAGTTTTAGAGGTCAATTAAGTAAAAAGTATTCTATAAAAAGTGGTACTACTGATAAAGATAATTTACTTTTTGGATATAATCCTAATTATTTACTTGGTGGTTGGATTGGTTATGATGATAATAGAGATACTGATGGTAATAATAGTTATGCTTTAAAACAAATATGGATTGATATTATGGAAAAATATAACAAAAAGGATGATTGGTATAGTATTCCTGATAATGTTGTTGGTTTAATTATGGATCCTATAAATGGCAATATTGCTAGTAATGATTCTTTACATAAGAGAATATTATATTATTTAAAGGGTACAGAACCTAAATAGTTACTTTTTATTTTATTTTTCATATACTATATTAGGTGATTATTATGAGAAGATGGTGTTCTGGTAGAATGATTTGGTGGATTCTTGCTTCTATTTTTTCTGTTTTATTGTTTTATCAATTTTTAATTGCTTTTTTTGTTTTAACAAGGTTTAATATATTTTTATTATTTGTTTTTATGGGTTTCTTAGTTTTTTCTTTCTTCCGTATAATATGGTAATATAATATTTTCTGTTTTATAAATTAAATCTATTCTTTCACTTACTTTAGTTGCTTTTATATAATTATTTCCTTTTAAATTAAATTCTTCTGGTAAAGACATTAATATAAATAAAAATCTTCTTTCATGGTCTAAAAGTGGATATTTTTTTTCATATTTTATTAATAATGATCCAAAATCAAATTGATTTCCGCATTTTTTATATAATTTATATAGGTCAAATATTGGGTTATCAAATTTTGCTTTATTCCAGCTTATTAGGTATGATTCTTCATTTCTTATAAAATGAGAGAGTTCTAGATTGTTATGGAGTACTACTAGTCTTCTTTTTTTTAGATCTTTTACTTCTTCGTACCATTTTTCTATTTCGGCTTTGGCAAAAGAAAGTGTTTGATAGATTTTGCTTATATTTCGTGCTATTATATATTCATGTGGAGCCATAAATTCTTTTGTATCTATTATTGTTATTAAGTCATCATAATAATTTTTAAGGTAGTCTATATTCCCTATTATATCTTCATATAATCCTTTATAATATGTTGAATCTGTTTCTTTAAAAAATGTTGTTTTATAATGTAAAAGAGAAACAATATCAATTAAATCAAATATTTTTTGATCTTCTGGTACATTTATTTCTTCAATGTATTCAGTTAATTGATATGTTCCTTCTTGGTTTAATATTTTTGGTATATAATCAAAATTTCTTGATTTTAAATAGTCTAATATATAATTATTTTTATTTTCTTTAATTACATATTTATTATCTTTTGTTTCAATTATATAAACCGAATTTTTTTTAATATATTTTATAGGTTTTAGATTACTTTTTTCTAGTAAAGGTCTAATTCTATACATTTGGGATAATTATTTTATCTCCTTTTTGTACTGTTTTTAAATCATTATATTCTTTTAGTTTATCAATTGTTATTTTATATTTTTCTAATATGGTATCAATTGTATCATTTTCCCTTACTATATATACTATATATTTACTATATTCATCATCTTCTTGAAATGAAAATATATTTTTTTGTTCTTTTTCATTTTTATCATTTTCTTGTTTATCAATTTCTTTATCATTTCTATCAATTTCTTTATTTTTATCAATTTCTTTTTCAAGTTCTACTGGTTCTTCTGGTTCATAACATTCTTCTTTTATTTCTCCGATTAATCTATCTTCTTTAATTAAAGGTTTTTCAATTATTTTATCAATTAATAAAGTAATATTTACTTCTAAAGTTTCCATATTTTTTATTTCATAATAAAAATCATCTATATCGATTGTTACATTTTCAATATCATATATATCACTCATTTCAATACTAAATGGTAAATCAAACTTAAAGTCCTTTGTTTGAGTACTTGTATCATTTATTTTATATTCTCCGCTTATTATAAAATTACCACTTATTTCATTATCATTACATTTATGAATATTGTGTTCAAGTGATATACTTGTTATTTCTGCTACTTGGGTTTTAAATTGTATTTCTTTTTTAAATGGTATAAATTTTTTCATAATTTTTCTCCTTTTCATTAAACTATATGAAAAAAAATAATGTTTATGCATTATTTTTTATGAAAATTAAAACATTATTATTTTGTTTATAAGTTTTAACTAAATTATTTTTTTCTTCATCTGATAAACTTTGTATAAACATTGTTATAGAATATGATTTTGAATATTCATTTCTAAGTTCTTTTTTTGAACTTGAAAAAAGTTCGAATATTTTTTGATAATTATTTAATATATCTTTTGATATACATAATAAACCTATATTATCATCTATATATGTATTTAATTTATATAAAAATTCTTTTGCTTCATATAATAATGATATATCCTCTAATTGTCCTTCGATTAATTTTGATTTAATATATAATATTTCAGACATTTTTAATGTTGATTTTTTTTTATTTAAATTTTTATTATAATAATATCTTTTAAATGAATCATATATTGCTTTATTTTCAGGATTCATTTTTAAAAAATAATTTAATGCTCCTTTTAATAATATTGGGTTATCATATTTAGCATCATAAAATGTATCATGATATATTATATATGGCAATATATCATTATCAAATATAATCATTTCTTTTATATCAATATTATTTAATTCATGAAGTTTACTAAAGTATTCAATATATTCTTCTTTTGAAAATGGATTATTTTCTAGTTCTAGTATATATGTATTTGCTCTTAATACCTCTATATTTGTATTTTTACTTAATAAATGAACTATTTTTTTATAATTTTTTAATGATTCTGGATATAAAGAAAATAAACCTTTATTTTCTTTTACAACTTTATTTAAAATACTTAAAGCATAATATGATTCATCTATTCCATAATGTTCATAATTACTAATAGAAGTAACTAATTCCTTTAAAAAATTGAGATATAAACAAAAATTAGAATTCATTTTATTCACTCCTAAATAATATATTATATATATCTATATAATTGTTAACAGGTATATAAGTTATATTTTTTTTAATTTCATCCGGTATTTCAGTTAAATCTGTTTTGTTTTTTTCTGGTATTATTATTTTTTTTATACCGTTTCTACTTGCTCCAAATGATTTTTCTCTTAATGCTCCAATTGGTAATACTTGACCTCTTAAACTAAGTTCTCCTGTTAAAGCTATTGTATTTGGTATTTTATAATTTTTAAAAGCACTTATTATAGCAGTTGTAACCGTTATTCCTGCACTTGGTCCTTCTTTAGGCATTGCTCCATCTGGTATATGTATATGAATATCATTTTTTAATAATTGTTGATAATCTATATCAAATTTTTCATGATTTGCTTTTATATAACTGAGTGCTACTTCAGCTGATTCTTTCATTATTTTACCTAAAGAACCAGTTAATTTTAATTTACCATTTCCTTTATAAAATGTAACTTCAACATTAATTATATCTCCACCAGTTTGTGTATATGCAAGTCCATTAACAATTCCTACTTCAGATATAATTTTATTATTAATTTCATATTTATTATTTCCTAAATATTCATTTAATTTTTTTTCTGTTATTATTGTTTTTTCTAATTTTTCTTTTTTTATAACTGTTTTAGATACTATTTTTCGAACTATAGTTGATAACATTCGATCTAATTCACGAACTCCAGATTCTTTTGTATATCTTCTTATAATATCTTGTATTATTTTATTACTAATTATTATTTCATCTTTTATTCCATGATTTTCATATATTTTTGGTAATAAATAATTTTTTGCGATACTTATTTTTTCATATTCAGTATATCCTGGTAAATTGATTATTTCTAATCTATCTTTTAATGCTTCAGGTATTTGATTAATATAATTTGCGGTTGTTATAAATATTACTTTTGATAAATCTATTTCTTCTTCTATATAATTATCACTAAAATATTTATTTTGTTCTGGATCTAGTACTGTTAAAAGTGCTGATGCTGGATCTCCTTTATAATCTTTTGACATTTTATCAATTTCATCAATTAATATAACTGGATTTATACTTCCTGACTTTTTTAGTGCTGATACTATTCTTCCTGGACTTGATCCAATATATGTTTTTCTATGACCTAATATTTCAGCTTCATCTGATATACCCGCTAATGAAATTTTAGCAAAATTACGATTAATAGCATTTGCTATTGAATATGCAAGAGATGTTTTTCCTACTCCTGGTGGTCCTACTAAACATATAATTGGACTTTTTAAGTTTTCTTTTCTTTGTTTTACTGCTAAATATTCAATTATTCTTATTTTAACACTTTCTAATCCAGAATGTGTTTTATCTAATTTTTTTCTTGCATCTATTAAATCAAAATTATCAATTGTTTCTTTATTCCAAGGTATATTTAATAACCAATCAATATAATTTCTAATTGTTGTTAATTCAGGAGATGCTGAATTTGATATACTTAATTTTTGAAGTTCTGTTTTAAGTCTTTCTTTTATATTTGATGGTGCATCTATAAGAGCAATATCTTTTCTTAAATTTTCTATTTCAAGTTCTTTATATGAAAGATCTCCTAATTCTTCTTGAATTGCTTTTATTTTTTCTCTTAAAATATATTCTTTTTGATTATTATCAATATCTTTTTTTACCTTATCATCTATTTCTTTTTCAATTTTGAACATTTCTTCTTCTTTATAAATATCTTCAAGAAGCATTTCAGCTCTTTTTTTAGGATCTATTTCAAATAAATATTCTTTTTTTCTTTCTAAAGATAATGGTAATTGAAGTGCTATTATATCTGTTATTTTTGATAAATCTCTAATATTTATTATTAAAGATAAAACAGAATTACTAATATATGGAACAGATTTTATATATTTTTCTACTTCTTGGTATAATTTTTTAATTATAACTTCTTCTTCAGAATTATTAATTTTTATATTTTCAATTTCTGATACTATAGATTCTATAATATCAGAAGTATGATTTAAATATTCATGAATATTTGCTCTTTTTATTCCTTTAATTATTATTCTTATTTTACCATTTGGAAGTTCTACTTTATGGGTTATTTTAGAAATAATTCCTATTTTAGGTAAATCTGTTTTATCTGGTGTTTCTTCTAAGGGATTGTTTTGATTTACGATTAATATTTCATTATCATGAAACATTTCTGCTATATCTATTACATTAGAACTTGGTGTATTATCAAATTCTAATCTTATTTCATTATTTGGAAGTAATATCATTCCTTTAAGTATAATTACTGGTAAGTTTTCTTTAATCATATTAACCTCCCCACTAGTCATTTATTATAGTATGAAAGGTTAAAAATGTCTATCAATTTTTAGAATTTTTTTATTTTTCAAGTAATAATTTATCTAATTTTACTATTTTCTTTCCTCTTGTTTTAATTTCATTAAAAACCATATTTAATTGTTTAATATTTTCATCATTTACATAAATTGATATTATATCTCCATTATTTAGTTTCCTACTAATATTCATTAATGGTTTTGTTTTTATTATTGTAGTAGGCACTATTGTATATGATTTATTTTTTGAACAAATTTCTAATATTTCTTCATTTAAATTTTCTGTATAACAAAAATTATCATTAAATTTTTTTATTATTGTACTCATCCATATAAAATCATTATTTTTATAATCATTATTATAACTTAAATTACCTATTAAATGATTATTACTTATTTTATTTACTAAAGTATTATTTTCCTCAAAAAATTCTCCTGTTATAAATATATTACCTTGTATATTATTTTTATCTAATTGATATAATAAATTATTTATTAATTTATCATTTTGTATTATAAATAATAAAGATACTTCATTTTTACTTTTATTACCAGATATTATAAATTTATTTTGATTATTTTTTAATAAATTTTTTGGTTTTATTTTTTTTATTTGTAACAATGTTTCATTAAATAAACCGATTTTTTTCATTCTATAATAACTTTCATTTAAATCAATTTCTTGACCATTTAAACCTGGTATTATTGTATTATTCATAATTATTGCTTCTTTGGGTTTAATATAATATTTATCTTGTATTTCTTTTATTTTAATCATTATTTCGTCTTGTTCTTTTAAAACAGTTGCTGTTTTTTCTGTAAAAATAAAACTAAATATAAATAGTGATATTATTCCTATATATTCAAGTGTTTTTTTCATTTTATCACTTATAATCAATTATTATAATTGATTCCTTTCTTATCATTATAATGTTATGCACGATTAAATAAATTTTTCATAATATAAATTAGAAAGGAGATAATATGTATCAAAATTATTATCCTGGTAGAGGTAATAATCGTTTTATTAGTGGTGGCTTTTTAGGTCCATTTATTCTTGGTGGTTTAACAGGAGGTTTAGTTGCTCCTTATTTTACTGGACCAAATCCTAGACCTTATTATTCATATAATTATTATTATCCTTATTGTCCAGGACCTTATTGTAGGTAAAAGTGAGATTTTTTCTCATTTTTTTTATGAAAAAAAGAAGCTATTTTGCTTCTTCAATTGCTCTTGTTTCACGAATAACAGTTACTTTTATTGTTCCTGGATATTGTAGTTCATTTTCAATTCTTTCTTTTATATCACGAGCTATTTTATAACTTTTTGTATCATCTACTTCTTCTGGTTTTACAATAACTCTAAGTTCTCTTCCTGCTTGAACTGCAAATGTTTTTTCTACTCCGTTTATAGAATTTGCTATATTTTCTAGATCTTCTAGTCTTTTTAAGTAGTTTTCAAGTGAATCATTTCTTGCTCCTGGTCTTGATGCTGATAGGGCATCTGCTACCGCTACTAATACTGCAATTATAGATTTTGCTTCTTTATCTCCATGATGAGATTCGATTGCATCTATAATAATTTCGTTTTCTTTGTATTTTTTTGCAATATCTGCTCCTATTGTTACATGGCTTCCTTCGACATCATGGTCTATTGCTTTTCCTATATCATGTAATAATCCTGCTCTTTTTGCGATTATTTCGTTTTCTCCTATTTCACTTGCTAGTATTCCTGTTAAGTGTGCAACTTCAAGTGAATGTTTTAAAGCATTTTGACCATAACTTGTACGGAAATGTAGTTTTCCGATTAGTTCTACTAATTCGGGTTCCATTTTATTGATTCCAAGTTCAAATAAAGCTGATTCGCCATATTCTCTGATTTTTGTTTTCATATCTTCAGATACTTTTTCATATAGTTCTTCAATTCTTGATGGATGAATTCTTCCATCTTTGATTAATGATTCTATTGTTACTCGAGCTATTTCTCTTCTTAAAGGATCGAATGATGATACAACTATTGCTTCTGGTGTGTCATCTATTATTAAATCTACTCCTGTTACGGATTCAATTGTTCTAATATTTCTTCCTTCACGACCGATTAATCTACCTTTCATTTCTTCGTTTGGTAGTGATACAACTGTTACTGTTTGATCTCCTGCTACATCTGCTGAGTATCTTTGCATACATGTAACTAGTAATGCTTTTGATTTTTTATCGGCTTCTAATTTAGCTTCATTTTCTCTATCTTTAATATAATTAGCAAGTTCTTTGTCCATCATTTCTTCTGTATTTTTTAAAATAATTTTTCTTGCTTCTTCTTTAGAATATCCAGCTATTTCTTCAAGTACTGTTTCTTCTTTTTTTCTTAGTTCCTCCAATTTTACTTTTTCATCTTGTATTTCTTTTTGTTTATTTATTATATTGTTTTCTTTTTCTTCTAATAAATTTTCTCTTGTTTGCAGACTTTGATCACGACGGTCCATGTTGTTTTCACGAGCTATTAGTCTATCTTCAGATGCTTTTATTTCATTTTTTTTCTCTTTTATTTCTTTTTCTAATTCTTCTTTTAGTTGTTTTATTTCTTCTTTTCCTTCTAAGAGATAATCTTTTTTTAATTTTTCTGCATCGTTTTGAGCTTTATTTAGCATTTCATTAATGCTTTTAGAAGTATTATTTTTTCTTATTTGATTAATAATTAAAACACTAATAATACCAACTATAAGTCCTAAAATGACTAGTAAAATGGAAAGTAATATATCCATAAAAACCTCCATTTAGAGTTTAACCTCTATTACCATTTTAATATTTTTTGAATTATAAGTCAATGATATATGGAAAATGGAAATGAATTTTACAATTTTTTAAATACTAATAGTTTACTTAGTATATAATTTAGTATTAGTACTATAAATTGAACTGATAGTTTTGATATGTCGTTGTTTAGTTTTATTAGTTTTACTAATACAAACATTAATGTTAGGTCTATTAGGTATGTTATTATTCTTGATGTTACGAATTTAATTGCTTCTTTTATTGTTTCTTTTGTTTTTGTTTTTGTTTCAAATACAAATATTTTGTTTGTTATGTATGCGAATAATACAGATAGTATCCATGATAGTGTATTTGCAATTATAAATGGTATTGTTTTTTCTATGTTTAAAATTCTTGAGAATATGTAATATGATAAAAGGCTTACTAGGGTTGTTAATGCTCCTACTATTATATAATTAAATATTTCTTTATATTTTTCATATATATTCCATAATTTTTTTCTTAATGTTATATAAAATATTGTTATGAATAGACCTATTATTGTTATATAAAGTCCTAATTTTAATCCTTTTGGTTCATAGTTGAGTTCTATTTTATGTGATCCTTTTTCTAGTTCTATTGCTATTAATGAATCCATTGTTTTTATTTTTTTTGTTTCTTTTTCATCTACTTTTATTGTCCATCCTTCATCATATGGTATTGTAAATAATATATTTGATTTTTCATCTATGTTAATATCTCCTATTAGGTTAGAGGATGTTATTTTGTTTATATTTACTTGATTATTTTTTAATATGTTATAATGTTTTTCAAAGTTGTTTAGATTTTCATAGTAAAAGTATATTTCATTTAAATCTACTTTATTTGTGTATTCTAATGTTATTTTTGTATTTTCTTTATAATTTCCTAAATATAATGTACTCCATTCATATTTTGTTAAATAATTTGTATAAAATTTGTCATTTATATATACTTTTATATTTGGGTAATTTAATGGTTCTTTAACTGGTATATATAGATATAGGTTTTCGTTTTTTGGTTCTATATTATATATTATTTTGTTTTCTGTTTCTTCTTTTGTATATTTTGCTTTTGTGAATATGTCTTTATTTAATCCTGTGAATTGTTTTATTAAATTATTTTGGTTTATAAATGGATTTTCATTTAGGTTTATTTTGGTATTTTTTATTTTATAACCGATTGATAGATAGTATGGATTTTCATATATTTTTATATTGTTTATTTCTTTTATTAAATCATAATTTTTATATTGATTTTTAGATAATATATATTTTATTCCAAATATACAGTCTAGTAGATAGCTTGAGTTATTATAATATACTCTTGTTAATAGTTTTCTTTGGCCTAGTTTTTCAAATAGGTTTTCTATTTCTTCACTGCTTGTTGAGTCAAAATGACTTATTCCGTTATAATTAAAGATCATTGAATCATTAATTGAAAGCATTTTTTTATTTTGTTCACGGTCAAATGTTTTTTCTGTTCTATAAAATGTATTATCTTTTATTGATTTTATTGCTTCATTTGTTTCTATGTAATAGTTTTTATATTGATTCATGTATTGTTTATCTGATAATTTTAGCATTGTTACATTTGCGAATGTGTTTATAAATAGGTCTATTAATAATAAATAAATGATTGTTTTTTTGTTTTGTAGTTTATATATATATAAAAGTCCTAGTATTATGCTTATTATAATGCTTATATTATATGTTGTTTGATTAAATTTGAAGTTAGATAATAATATTATTATGCTTAATATTATTAATATGTATTTTACATTTTGATAAGTTTTTTTAGAGTATTCATTTTTATTATATGATCTTATTGCTAGTGTTACTAGAAAGAATACGAATATGAATGCATGTCTATAGTTAAAGCAGTTTGGTTCTGTTAATCCATGGAATAATAAACATAATGGTTTAAATGTAAATGTTGTTGCTAGTATAAATAGACTTATTGCATTTATTATTTTTTCTTTTTTTGTTATTTTTTTATTAAAGAAGTATAGTATTACTAATATAAATATTAGCATACTTGCTCCGATCATTGGTCCACCGTGCCATGTTTCGTTTACTCCGACTGATGCTGTAAATGCTTTTGCTATTATATTTGTGTATGTTGTATTGAATCCGAATTTTACTGGGGTATTCATTAGTTTTCCGTTCATTAGTCCTAGTAATGATGGTAATAATATAAATGCTGATATCATTCCTGATAGTAATGATGTTAATAAATATTCTGTTATTACTTTAAATTTGTTTATTTTGTTATGTGTAAATATATATTTATATATAAAGTATAATACTGATGTTATACATATTATTGTTCCGATATAATAGTTAAATATTATTGCTAGTGATAATGATATTATATATAGAAGTGGTGATTTGTTTGAGAATATTTTGTCTATTCCAAGTATTACGAGTGGAAATAGTATTATTGAGTCAAACCACATTATATGATACATATATACTATATTATAGGTCATTAGTCCGTAACAGATTGAAAATAAAAGTGTATTTTTGTGATATTTTTTAGATAGGTAATATTCCATTGTTGTAGAACATAGGCCAATTTTTAATATCATTAATATTGTTATTAATATTTTGATGTTTTCTGGTTTAAAGAATATTACTAATATATTAAATATACTCATTAGGTAATACCCTATTAATGGTATCATGTTTTGTCCTAGTGTACTTGAGAATGTGTATTTAAAATTATTTTGACCTAATAGTATTGTTCTTAAATATGTTAAAAATGTTACATATTGGGTATTGGAATCTATTATTACCATTGTTCTGTTTCCGAATGGAAATATCCCTAATAATAGGAATGTTATTAATATTATGGTTATTGTTATTCCGAATGATTTTAATAAGTTTTTTTTCATAAATCCTCCTATTTAATTATACATCAAGATATTAATTATGACAATATAGTTGTTGTTAGAGTAAAAAAAGAGATAATCTCTTTTTATTTAATTTTATAATTGAATTCCTTTTATAACATTACTAGTTTGTGATTTAGTTGCAATCATATTATCAACTAATGTTTCTGTTTCTGATGTATAGTTTACGATTATTTTAGCATTTGAATCTGTTGCTGCATTATAAAACATATTTTTATAGTTTTCTTCAGTTACATTTGAATTCATAATTGTAATCTCTGTTTGTAATTTTGTGCAATTTCCAAAGATAGCAGTACTGTATTGGGAATAAATCTCTACTTTTGATGTATCAAAATTACTTAAATTAAGTTTTTCTAAAGATGAACTTCTATAGAACATTCCACCCATATCAGTTACATTTGCCGTATTAAAACTACTTAAGTCCAAACTTGTTAGGGATGAACAATAAGAAAACATTTCATGCATATTTGTTACATTTGATGTGTTAAAACTACTTAAGTCTAAACTTGTTAAGGATTTACACTCACTAAACATCCTATTCATATCATATACTTTTGAGGTATTAAAACTACTTATATCTAGACTTGTTAAAGATGAACATTCCCAAAACATATATCTCATATTTCCTACATTTGCAGTATTAAAACTATTTATATCTAAACTTGTTAAGGATGAACAATTCCAAAACATACCGTCCATATTTGTTACATTTGATGTGTTAAAATTACTTAAATCTAAATTTGTTAAGGATGAACAAGAGTTAAACATACCTCCCACATCAGTTACTTTTGAAGTATCAAAGTTACTAATATATAAGTTTGTTAAACTTGAACATCCTCGAAACATACCCCCTGCATTTCCACCACCCATATATTTTACTTTTGAGGTATTAAAACTACTTAAGTCCAAACTTGTTAAGGATTTACATTCAGAAAACATATTATACATAGTCGTTACATTTGATGTATTAAAATTATTATTAAAATTTATGGATATTAAATTTGTACCATTATTATTTGTAAATCCATAAAATACAAATATTCCCTCGCAATTAGATGGTGCAAATATTGGTGCTTCACTTACAATATATAAATTATATAATGGTTTTGTATTATCAGTACTAGCTTTTAA
>CAKOXR010000014.1 GCA_934130215.1 uncultured Bacilli bacterium | reverse complement strand
ATACTTATCCAATAACAAATAATAGTTCAATTATAAATTTTAGTTACATAGAGTAGGTGAAAATATGATAGTAGATAAATATATTGATTTTTCTTTAAAAAATATTTATAAATATTTAAAATTAATATTAGATAAATATTATGATAAAGAAATAATAAATCCATTAGTTGAGACTTATATAAATATTAGATATTATAATACAGATCAAAAATCAAAAAATTTAGAAAAAAATATAAATTATTTTTTAAAACAAAAATCATCAGATTTAATAAATGATAAAAATGAACAAAAAATTAAACTTTCATTTTATGTATTTAAATATATATTATATTTTGATAATGTTATTTTATATGATAATTTAAAAGATATAATGGATGAAATACTTAAATTTAAAACTTCTCAATTTCTAGATAACAATATTCAAGAATTAACAAAATTAGTAAAAGAAAATGAAAAAAGAAAAAATGATTTTTTAAAATCATTTACAAGTAACCATTTTTTACTTGAATTAAATAAAACAAACAAAAAAAATATATATTTTGTAGATTTAAAAAATAATATTAAATTTAATAAAATATATAGTTCTTATTCAATAAATAAAGTCTATACTTCCGGTATTGTAAATGAACAAAAGGATTTTATAATATATTCATTACTTAGTATTGAAATACTAAATAATGTAATAAATGGTATATTTAATCAAGAATATATTGTAGATTTTCCTTTAAGTATTTTGGAGAAAAAGCAAAAAACAAATAGATTATTTAATATTATAAATAATGAAATGATAAAAAATAGTTTAGTTCTAAAGTTTACTTATTCTTCTTATTTAGATAATAAAGATATTATAAATGATTGGATAAAAGAAGGATTTAAAGTAGCAATTATCATAGATGAAAAATATAATTATGAAATAAAAGAAAAAATGTGGCTTGATATATTTAAATATATAATAATTGACCAAGATAAAAAGAATTTTTTCGATGAAGATAATATAATAATAAAATAGGAGGAAACATGGATACATTCTTTAGATTTTTATATGAATTTTTAGAACAATTTTTTAAATCATTTTTATATGCTTTTAAAGGTATAATAAAAGGTATAATTAATATGTTTAATATAAAAGAATATGTAGCAATAATTAATTTTTATAAGGATGATTTTAAAATACCAGAATGGATATTAGTTGCACTTACAATTATAATTTTACTTGCTTTAGTAGGTGGTATATTATTTATAATCTATTTTATAATTAGAAAATATTTAAAATTTAGAAAAACTGTTATAGAAGAAGAATCTTTACTAGAAGAAGTTGCTTCTTTAAATAATCAAGTAGCAGATTTAATGGCTGAAAAAGAAAGTATTTTAGCGATGAAAGTATCTCAATTAGGATTAAAACCAGATGAAGAAGTTACTGAAATTGAAAAAGAAGAAAATGTTGATACAACACAAAGTAGATTCCCTAAATTAACAGCTGTTGATATCGAATATGCATCTTATAAAGTAGCACAATATAATAATGATTTTACATTAGAGCAATTAGTTGAAACATTTAGAAACTTTGCAGCATCAAAATTAAAGTTATATTATAAACCAGAAATGATTAGATTGTTTATATCTGCTCTTTCATCAACAAAACTAGTAATCCTACAAGGTATATCTGGTACAGGTAAAACATCACTTGCTTATGCTTGGGGAAAATTTTTAAAACATGACTCATGTGTTGCATCTGTTCAACCATCATGGAGAGATAGAACAGAATTGTTTGGATATTTCAATGAATTCACAAAAAAATTCAATGAAACAGAAGTATTAAAAGAATTATATGTAGCAGGATATACAGATGATATATATACTGTAATACTAGATGAAATGAACATATCGAGAGTTGAGTATTATTTTGCAGAAATGTTATCAATACTAGAAATGCCGAATAAGGATGAATGGATAGTAGAACTTGTTTCAAGTTCTTGGCCAGATGATCCAAAAAATATAGTGGATGGAAAATTAAAAATCCCAGCAAATGTATGGTATATTGGTACAATTAATAATGATGACTCTACATTTATGGTAACTGATAAAGTATATGATAGAGCTATGCCAATTGATATAAATGATAAAGGACAAGTTTTTGATCCTGTTGATACAGAAGCACAAGATATAAATTATACATACTTAAATAACTTATTTATGAATGCTATAGAATCTCATCCTATATCAGAAGAAACTTTAAAGAAAATAGAGGAAATGGATGATTATGTTATTAAACATTTCCGTATAGCATTTGGTAACCGTATTGTTGCACATATGAAAAAATTTGTTCCTGTTTATGTTGCTTGCGGTGGCGATGAAATAGATGGAGTTGATTATTTTATTGCTAGAAAGATTTTAAGAAAATTTGAGCAATTAAATATATCTTATATTCGTGATGAAATAGATGGTTATATTGAATTCCTTGATAAAACATTTGGGAAAAATAAAATGAAGGAATGTGAAGAATATTTATTAAGACTTAAAAAATTAACATAGGAGGTGATTAAATGAGTGAACTTGAAATTGTTAGTTTATATGAAAAAGCAAATGAAGATAAAAACAAAAAATTTTATGATAATATAGATTCTAACCTTCGACTTCAAGTACAATCAGAAGGTGAAGAAGTTGATTTTGAATGGTTAGAGATAATGGAAGAAACGATAAGGTATTTAGATAATATTTTAAGAAATCCAAATAGATTTATAGTAAATGAAGAAGATATAGTTAAAATCGAACTTGCTCGTAGAGTAACAGTAGAGAGTATAAAACACTTATCAAAAAACACCAACTTAATTCAAGATTATAATAAAAAAACAGGTGATGTAAGACCAAGTAAAATATTGAATATAAATAAAGAAGAAAGTTATGATACATACGAAAATAGATTTATTTATAGTTTAATAAAAAATATGAAGTTTTATATTGATAGAAAAAAAAGAAATCTTGTTACTGAAAGTTATACTAAAGATAATAAAAAAATGGAATATACAGCTAAAAGTAATATAGGTAAAGAAAAAATAGATATTTCTATGACTATAAATACTAAAAAAGAAGATAAAAAAGATAGTAGAAATGAAGAAGGAATGACAATACCAGAAAGAATAGAAAAATTGGAACTTCAAATATCAGATCTAACTACATCTTCAGTTTATCAAAGTATAGAAAAAAAACATATTTCATTAGTAACTTCTCCAATTAAAAAAACAAATGTTATTTTAAAAAATGTTAATTTTCAGTATGCAGTTAAATTATGGAATTATATGCAAAGTAATATGGATGAAGGATCTAAAAAAGAAAAATTCAGTAAAGATTATAGTAGTGATAATGAATTAAAACAAATGATTGATGAATCTTTTCTTTTAGATTATTTAGTAGTAGATTCTGTTAATAATAAACAAGTAGAAACTAATAAAGAAGAATTATCTGAAAAAATAGTAGGCAACATGTTAGAGAAAATAATGACAGTAGATTCAAGTATTGATGAAAAAAAATTAAAAGAATTAATAGATAAACAATATAGTATTATAAAATATAAAACAGTCGTAAATGAAAAACAAATTGAGGAAATATTTAAAAAATATATGGATAAATATTTAAATGAAATTAATAAAATAGAAATATAATGGTGGTATCATGATAGAAAGAATAAAAGATAATAAATTTTTGCTAGTTTTAACAATGATAATTAAAGCTATAATATCATTCTTTATTGTAATAGTAATTAGTATAATATTTATTCAACGAATATCTAATAATAAATTAACTTTAGGTGGATATAGTATTTATACAATAATAACAGAAAGTATGGTTCCAAAATACAAAGTTCATGATATGGTAATATCAAAAAAAATAAATCCTTCAAAATTGAAAATAGGTGATGATGTTGTATATCAAGGAGAAAAAGAAGATTTTAAAAATAAAATTATAACTCATAGAATAGTAGATAAAGAAATAAAAGATGGAAAAATTCTTTTTCATACAAAAGGAATAGCTAATGATATTGAAGATCCTATTATAGACCAAGATCAAATAGTTGGAAAAGTTATTTATAAAAGTTATATACTAAGTTTTATTAGTAAAATAGTAAACAATCCATATGGTTTTTATTTTGTTGTATTTGTACCATTTACTGTTTTATTAACATTAGAAGTATTAGATACAATAAAAGATAAAAAAAATAAGTAGGTGATATTATTGAAAGTAAAAAGAAAACTTAGATTTCAAACTATATTTTTACTTGCAATATTATTGGCTTCTAATTCATTTGCATGGTTCATTTATTCAACAAAAGTATCAAACAGTATAACTGCAAAAGTTAGAAGTTGGAGTGTTAATTTTGAAATTGGAACAGGATCAACTGCTGAAGAATATATTGAAATTGTAGTAGATTCTTTATATCCAGGAATGAATGATTATAATAAATATTTAAAAGCAGTTAATCGTGGAGAATCTGATGCAGTAATTAGTTATAAAGTTGAAACTGCGACTATACTTGGATCAAATCTTTTAAATCAAAATTTAACAGATAATGAAATAATAAGCAAATTAAAAAGAGATTATCCTTTTAAAATTAATTTTGATATTACAAACACTGAAATAAAAGCCCATGGAGGAGAAGAAACAATTACAATAAATATTAATTGGCCATATGAAAGTGGAGATGATGAAAAAGATACATATTGGGGAAATCTAGCTTATAATTATCATAACGAAAATCCAAGTTTACCAAGTATTAAATTAATTGTAAAAATAACAGCGATACAAAAATAGATAGAAAATTCTATCTATTTTATTTGTATAAATGATAAATTTATATTCATTTTAGCACTTCCACCAGTTGCATTTGTATCAGCTTCGTTATCCATTATAGAACCTTCTCCATCATTCCAAACAACAAAAACTCTTATTTTTATTGGACTAGGATTTTTTGAATACAAAACAGTATTTTCAATACTTTGACCATTTAACATAATTTCTTCACCATCATTAATTGTATATTTAAATGCAACTAAATCTTTAACAGCACTATTTGCATTAACACTAAAACTAATATTATATTTAAAAGAAACATCTGTATTACTAGAATCAATAATTAAATCAAAATAACCTTCACTAGTTGGGGCAATTATACCCTCTGCTATATGTTCATTTCCAGGAAAAACAGGAGTAATAATAGTACTAGCACTACTTTCATTTCTTATATCTTTATTATTTACTAAAATTTTCCATCTTGCAACAGTTATTTCAGCATTTTCTTTAGTCGCACTAATATATTTACCATAAGATTCTTTAATAAATAAAATACATATAAAAAAAGAAAATAAAGCCATAATAAATATAAATTTTTTCTTCATTTTTATCATCCTTATACCAAAATTATAACATACTGTCTAATTATATGTAAAGTGTGATTTAAAAAAATTGCTCTATCAAAACTATTATGTTAAAATAAAATTAAGGAAAGGTATATATGGCAAAAGAAGTAATTGTTAAAGCAGAAAAAATATATAATAGAAAAAAGAAATACCAAAAAGCTAAAATAATTCTTGGTGTAACATTACTAGGACTATCTTTAATTTTTATAATTTTAGGAGTTATTTATAAAGGTGGTAAATTTACAATAACTCTAGATCCAAGACTTGCTAGAGATAACAAGATAGTTATATATGATAATAATGAAATGCCAGAAGAAACAATTAAATTAGTAGCACAAGATATGAATTTTATGGATAACATATCTATAAATTGGTTACCTAAAAATATTGATACAGAAAAAGATGGCTCTCATAATGGTGAAAATTATATAGCTTATACTTTTTATATAAAAAATAAAGGAACAGAAACAGTTAATTACTGGTACACTGTTAAAATAGATGATGTTATTAAAAAAGTAGATGAAGCAGCAAGAGTAATGATATATTTTAATGGTGAAAAGACTGTATATGCTAAAATTAATGGAATTACTTCTTTACCTGAAAAAGATACAAAACCTTTTCATGATGAAAAAACAGCAGTATTAGAACATCGTAAAGGTTTTAACCCAGAAGAAGTTGATAAATTTACTATTGTTATTTGGTTAGAAGGTGATGATCCAGATTGTATAGATAGTATATTAGGAGGAGAGATAAAAATGCATATGGAAATAAGGGAAGAATATGAAGAAAAATAATAGATTATTTAGATTATTAATACTTTTATTAATTACGACAATAACATTAACAACATCATCTTATGCATGGTTTACAACAAATAGAATGGTTCAAGTAGATTTACTTGATGTAAGTGTTAGAGCACAAGGTGGAATAGAAATATCAGTAGATGGAACAAGTTGGAAATCATATATTAAGGTAGATGATTTACAAACCGCTTATAATAAATACCCTAATAATATGAATCAAATACCATTTGTTTTAGAACCTGTTTCAACAATAGGAGAATTAGAAAATGGAAAAATTAAAATGTTCCATGGAGATGCTATTAATGATTCTTCTAATAAATATATTTTATCTGCAAATAGATCAGTAGAAACACCAAGTTTCGGAAATGAAAGTACAGGTAATTTTATAGCATTTGATCTTTTCTTAAAAACAACAACTGATACAAAATTACATTTAACACCCGAATCATTTGCAAAATATTTAGGTGATAAATCAGTAGGAATCGAGAATTCTGTCCGTTTTGCTTTTGTTGAAGAAGGAAGAACATCTATAGATTCTAATTTATCTATAATTCAAAATTTATCAACTAATGATAATAATAAAGTTTATATTTGGGAACCAAATTATGATACTCATACTGAACATGGGATAAAAAATGCAAAAGATATTTATAATATAAATATAAGTAATCCATCAACTCCAATCCCCTATGATGGAATCAAAGAAGAAATAAATAAAAACAAAAGAGTAACAACTGATACAGCATCAGAAAAAAACTATCCCAACCTTTTCAAAAAAGTAAATATTTCATATTATACAACTAATGGTTTTCAAACAAATAAAGAAATATTTAGTTTAAAAGCAGGTATAACTAAAATAAGAGTATATATGTGGGTTGAAGGACAAGATGTTGATTGTGAAAATAATGCAGCAATCGGTAATATGTCATTAAGCCTTCAATTTAGTACAAATCCATCATAGATGGATTTTTTTAATAAAAAAAATTAAAAAAAAACACCTATCTTTTTTTATTTAAAGATGTTATACTATTATATATAGATAGTAGGTGGTAAGATGAAAACAAAACAAAAATTAAGAATTCTTGCAATTACATTTTCATTGTTTTTTCTTATTATTGGTATTTCAACCTACTTTAAAACCTATGGAGATTTTATTGGTCAATTTGATTCAGATAATGATTATATAACAAGTCAAATTAAAGATAATAAAGTTATAGTAAATGAACTAGAAAAAGACTTTTATTATTATAAAAGTTTAAATTATACAAGTAGTAATGGTCAAATTCCGACTACAGAAAATAAAAATATTTATAATGAAGATAATTTAGTCCAAACAAAAATTATATATGATAGTATAGATGGTAATAATAAAGGTTATACATCTTTAACTGAAAGACAAGATACTTATATATATTATAAGATGTATCCAGTTAATGATAATGGCACATCAGATAAAACAGATGATTATATAATGGTTAATTTAATTGATAATCCTTTTACTGATAGACCTCAAGATAGAGCATTTAATGGATGGTATTCTAATTATAATGGAACAAAATTATCAATTGATACATCATATTATGAAAGGTATGCAAAAATTCCTATTACATATGTAGATGGAAAACTTCAAAAAGTAGAGCTAACATTCCATGCTAAATGGACACCTGCAAAAGTAAGTTTTGTAAATAATAATTTTAATGATGCTATTACTAAATTAGAAACCAAAGGTTTACATAAACTTGAAACAGTAAAATATGTATATGGTGAAGTAGATATGACTGGTTACTTCTATAAAGTTATATTAAATAGAGGAGAAAGTCAAAATGGTTTATATGATAGTTATGGTAATATGCAATCTGGTACATGTAATGCTTGGTGGGGTAGGACTTGTACACTTTATAGGAAAATACAAAACGAAAACTTTGATGAAAGTAAAACTTATTATGAACTAGTATATAATGGTTCATATAATCAAATGCGAGAACTTGATAATTCTACAATTCAAAGACCAATAATATCATCTGAAGTAAATGAAGATTTTGTTAATTCAAATATGGCATCTTTTTTTAAAAAAGTAACACTTAATTATAATTCTTCATTACAAGGATATTATACAAGTAATGGAACATTAATGGAATCTGGAACATGTTCTAATAATACATGTACTTATTATGAATTATTAAATTATTATAAAAATGATGGAACAGAAGAAATATTTGATCAAAATGAAGAATATTATTATCTAGCAACAAGAGATACAAATATATTAGTTTTAAATTATACAATTAGCGGATCATGGAATAATAATGGTTCTTATCCCTTTACTGTAACAAGCTTACATAATTCAACAAGATATAATGTAACATGGGAAGCAAATAGAAGTATAAATTGCTATAGTGATACAAGAATAGAAAATGTAACACTTTATTATGCTCAAACAATATATGAAACATATAATCCTCCATCATCAACATCAACTCAAGGAGTACTTTTTGGAAATTATAACAATGTAAAATTAGGTAGAGGATTAAAAAGAAATGGTTCATATCCAACATTAAGAGCAGTAGTTGCAGGTAATTCATCAAATATAGGAAGTAATAACAATCCAAGAAAATATAAATTTGAGTTAGAGTCAGGTTACTATAATTCAATATCTCAAGCAACAGGTGGTATAACAGATAGTTGGTGGGGAGATAATCAACCAACAATATATATTAAAAATAAATCAATTTATGGTAATGATTATGATAAAGCATCAAACAATAATACAAATCTAGATATTTATTTTTGTGCAGCAGGAAGTTGGGGAGGATATATATATGCTGAAACATCTCAACAAGCAACAGATTCAGTATCACTAGATTTAGTTGTAAAATCTGGTTCATTTGGAACAAGTAAATACGATTTATCAACAGGAATCTATATCGGAGGAAGATATGGAGGAAAACATTATTCAACTAGAAAAGGTAAAATTGAAGGAGGAATAATATATAATCTAATCGGTGGACCAGTAACAGCACAAAACAGATCAAATGTAAATGATATTTTTATTTATATGATAGGTGGAACTGTTGATATGATAACAGGAGGAGCAGGAACAACTGCAACTTATGGAAATAGAATTATTGCACTAACAGGTGGAAAAGTAAACTATAGTGTCTTTGGAGGCTCAAATGGAGCAAATGGACAAAATGGTGATGGAACATTAAATGGAACTACTTATATTTATGTTGGTGGAAAAGTACAAATTGGTGATGAAACTTTAGTAAACAATAATTCAACTTTATATGGTTCAGAAGCAGGAAGTATATTTGGAATCGGTAATGGAAGAACAGAATATGAAACAATTGGTTCATGTGATAATTCAATTATAATAATTGATGATAAAGCAAATATAAAAAGAAATGTATATGGTGGAGGAAACTACGGAGCAACTGGAATTTCTAGTACACAACAACAAACATATACAAAAATAATAATAAATGATGGTTTTATTGAGGGATCAGTTTATGGTGGGGGAAATAAAAATGGAAGTGGATCTACAAATAAAACATCAAAAATTGATATTATTATGAAAAAAGGAAATGTTGTTGGAAGTATCTATGGTGGAAGTAATGCTAAAGGAACAATCTATGGAAGTGTTGGCATTAAAATAGATGGCGGAGAAATAACCAATTCTGTATATGGTGGAGGAAGAGGAGGTTATGAAAACTCCCAAAATCCAGGAACATATGTAAGAGATAATGTAAAAGTAACAATCGGTGATAAAGATATAAATATAACTCCTATTATAAATGGAAGTGTTTATGGTGGAAGTGCATATGGAACTATAAATGGAACAACCAATTCTACTAATGTATCATCTTCTAGAGTAGATGTAATTGTTAATAAAGGAATTATTGGAAATGTCTTTGGTGGAGGACAAGGAGATAATAATTATGAACCAGGAGTTCAAGGTAATATTTTTGTTACAATAAATGGTGGAACAATTACTAATACATATGGAGGAAATGATAAAAATGGTAAACCAAATGGTAATATAATTGTTACCATTAATGATGGAGTAATAACTAATGTATATGGTGGTGGAAATGAAACATCAGCAAATACTACAAATGTATATTTAAAAGGTGGAACAACAAATAAAATATTCGGTGGTTCAAATAATAGTGGAACTGTTTCAACAAGTTATGTAGAAACAACAGGTGGTAAATGTGATAGTTTATATGGAGGAAATAACCAAGGTGGAGAAACAGATGTAACTTCTATATTAGTAAAGGGAGGAACTATCGATTATGTATATGGTGGTGGCGAAAAAACATCTGTTAATACAAGCACTAATATTAAAATAAACTCAAATGTTAATAATGTTTTTGGAGGCTCTAACCTACAAGGTAATATACCTGTTTCTTATATAGAAATAAATAATACAAAAGTAAAAAATGTATATGGCGGAAATAATCAAGGTGGAAAAACAACTGTAAGTAATATTGATATAAATGGTATTTATATTGAAAATGTATATGGTGGAGGTTTAAAAGCTTTAACAACAACAACTAATATAAATTTAAATGATGGATTAGTTAAAAATGTATATGGTGGAGGAAACGAAGCTGGAGCAGATACAACTAATATAAATATTAAAGATTCATCAGTTATAAATTTATATGGTGGTTCTAATGCAAGTGGTACAGTAACAAATAGTAACATTCAAAATATTGAATCAAATAATTCTAATAATTTATCTGTTCAATTTGAAATAAAAGAATCAACAGTTAATCAAATAGGTTCAACTGATCATTTATCAAGTGAAAATATAAAAACTAAAATCATAAATAATACTGGTGTTGAATTAGTAAAATGGGACTTATATTTAATAACAAGTCCAAGTATATTTGATTCAAATTGGAGTAGTGCAAACATTGAATATGAAAATAGTACATATCATATAAATGAAACAAATCAGTGGTATGGAACAAATACAATAGGGAATCAACCATATGAATTTGATTTCAATATTCATTCATATGAAGAATATCAAAATTTTAGAATTTATGGTTATACTTTAATAGGTTTTGATCAAAATGGTAATAAATATAAAGTAAACACTAAAATTGATAAATTATATGGTGGTAATAATTTAGGTGGTAATACAATAAATGCCAATATAAATTTAACAAGAGGAGAAATAAATACATTATTCGGTGGAGGTAAAAAAGCTGAAACAACTAATTGTACAACTAATATATCAAATTTAACAATAAATGATTCTATATATGGTGGTGGAGACGAAGCTAAAGTTGATAATGTTATTATTAATGTTAATTCATCTAAAGTTGGTCTAAATCAAGGAGCTATATATGGTGGAGGAAATAATGCTGAAGTAACAACAAAACTAGAATTAACAGTTACATCAACAGAGGTAAAAGGTGATATATACGGTGGAGGAAATGCTGGAGAAGTTAAAGTTGAAGCAAAAACCAATATAAAAGGAAGCACTATAACAAATAATATATTTGGTGGAGGAAATAAAGCACCAGTAAAAACAGTAAATTTAAAAATTTCAGATAATACAATTGTTTCCAAAAATATATATGGTGGCGGAAATTTAGGAGAAGTTAAAGAAGGAACACTAATTAGAATCGAAAATACAACAGTATCTGAAAGTATATTTGGTGGAGGAAATAAAGCATCAGTTATAAATAATGCCGATTTAGAAATTAAAAAAACAAATTCTAAAAACATTTACGGCGGAGGAGATGCAGCAGGATTAAGAGGAAACACCATTTTAAATATAATAGAAAGTACAATATCAAATAATGTATTTGGTGGCGGAAATGGAGAAAATTCTATAGTTGAAGGAGATACAACAGGAGAACAAAATCCTGCTAAAGTATATGGAAATACCAATTTAACAATTGATGAAAAAACAACTGTCAATACTATTTATGGTGGAGGAAATGCAGCAATTGTTGAAGGAAACACTAATGTTTATATAAAAGGAACAACCGTAAATAATTCGGTTTATGCGGGAGGAAACGGAATAACAGCAATTGTTTATGGAAATACAAACCTTGATATAGATAGTAATGCAAATATAACAAAACATGTATTCGGTGGAGGAAATGCAGCAGCAACTGGAAAAGAAGAAATTAATTCATCAAAAGGAATAGTTAATATAGTTGGAGCAACAATTGGTGGAAATATATATGGAGGAGCTAATACATCAAGATTATATGGAGAAACAACAGTAAATATTGGAACAAAAGTAAGTAGTAATCAAAATTTAATAAAAACAAATATTCAAATAAATGGAACAGTATTTGGAGGAGGAGAAGCAAATGCTTCAGGAAGCGAAGAATATGATTATTCATTTATAAGTGTAACAAAAGGTATAAAAATCAATATAGATGCAAAAGAACATGATATTTTTGATATAAAAGGTTCAATATTTGGAAGTGGAAATGCATCTTCAACAACAGGATATAGTTATATAGATATATCTAATTATGGAACAAAAAATAATGTAAAATTAAATATATCAATTCAAAGAGCTGATATAGTTTCACTTAATAATTCATTTATTGAATTAAAAGGAGCAACAGATAGAACAAATGAATATTCAACAGTTTTATTCTCATTAAGTAGAATTGATGAATTAAAATTAATTAATAATACATCATTATATCTACAAAATGGAGCAAATTTAGTAAAAAAATTTACAAGTTTAGATGGAAATAATAATAAATCTCAAGTTACATTTACTGAAACTACTATTAATAGAAACACAAATAATAGATTATATATGTTGGAAGGAAAAAATTTAAATATCGCAACAAATGAAAATATAACAGCATTCGGAGAAGTATCTGGAATGACATTCTTTGGGATGTATTTAAAAAGTAAAGCAGGAGAATTAGTAACTGCTTTATACTCAGATTTCCAACCAACTGATACAGTATCATCTGGAGATATATATTATTTTACAAAAGGAAGTTATGTACTTGGACTTCATAAAAATAATCATAATATAGAAGTTGATGGATTTTATACAAACTATAGAAATGAAGAAGGTACAGGAATTAATATAAATTATATTGAACCAACACCAGAATCAGCAACATTCTATATGTGGTCAATTGGAGAAAAAGTAGATTCATATGAAATAACATTAACAGCATCAAAATATTCAACACTTGGAGCATATGAATTATCTTTATTAAATCATGCAACAGCAAACACAACATTTACATTGTTGGGAGCTAATTATGCAGGATTAGAGCCTGATATTAAGTTAATAGATTATAATGATATACCAAGAATTGCACCAACTGTTGATGAAGCAAATAAAGTATTTGGTTTAAACATGAAATCAGGACAAAATGGATGGATAACAAAAGGAAGTACTAACTTTTTAAGTGAAAGTTCTTCTATAAGTGGAACACTTGATTATAAAAGAGAAAACTCAAGTGGAGCTCCTAGTTTAGTATTTTACTTTTATCATTCTAAAAATATAACAGAAACAAAAAATTTAGGAGCAGTTACAATATCTTTAGTTGCAATAACTCCAATAGATGATCTAAATAATGAAGTTAAAAGAATAAATATAAATGTTAATTTAAATACAGCACTTTATAATACTAATGATTATGAAGGAACAATAACACCAGGAAAACAATATGAAATGTTTGCAACTTCATCTACTAATATAACATCTAAAAGTAGTTTTAGTACATATTATTCATTATATATAAATCAAGAAACATCACCTTATAAAACAGGATATCATAGAAGTTTAGTATCAACTTATTTATATCCAGTAAATACTGAAATAACAATGATAGATTTCCATGTATCAGATAAACCAGTTTATTACTATTATGTTGTAAATGAAACTGATTATATTGAACAAAAACTAGAATATTCTACATATGGTGAAGTATCATATGATTTATCAAAATTTATAAAAATGGGTAGTACAAGTGAAAATAATAACTATAATGATGAATTATCTAATAGTTTATATTATAAAAATAATATAGCGGAAGAAGAATTTATTTTTATGGTAGATTTTAAAGATGCTATAATAGAATCATCTGTAATAGAAAAAACATTATTAATTGAATTAAGAAATAATGATAATCAAACACTAATAAGTGTACTTGGAATTGAACAAGCAACACTACTTTATAATATTTACATAAATAAAGATGCAACAATTGATTTAAATGGAGAAATACCTAATAATACAATCTATAGAGGAGAAAGTAGTAATATAAATTTAGATATCAAATTTACTCAAGAAAAACTAAATTCTAATACTATTTTTGATACAAATTATGATGATCAAAAAATGGGAATAAAAATATCTATTTATGATAAAAATAATAACCTTTTAAATAATTCTAGTTTAATGGGTGTTAATTATATTTATAATGGTGTAACATATTATCCAAGATATGATGGAACAGTTAGAATAAATTTAGCTGAAAGAATTGCCAATTTAGCACCAAAAATTAAAATAAATACCATAAATAGTAATTTAGCAACCGGAACATATAAAATTGTAATTGAATCATTTGGTTCAGCAGATGGAATTTATTATGGATTACAAACATCTGATAAATTGGAACTTTCTTTAAATATAATTGATAATATATATGGTTTAAAAGTATCTGCAAATAATACTATATTTGTTCAAAAAGAAACGGGATATGTTTTAGATGAAAATAATGCATTTCCATTTAAAGTAGAATATTCATCAGGATTAAATAATCCAAATACAAGAATTAAACTAGCTCGTAGATCTTATGATTCTGTATATACAAATGAATATATTGATGTTGATTTAAAAGATTATATAACAAATGAATATACTTTAAAAAAACCAAATGAATATTTATTATCAACAAATCCATTAACAAGCATGGATTATTATATCTATTTTAAAAACAATTTAATATCTGGAACATATAAATTAATAATAAGTTTATATGATGATAATAATTATATAGGTGAAGTATATCAATATATAATAATCAAATAGGAGGAAAAATGACTAGAAAAGAAATAGAAGAATTAACAGACGAAGAAATAATTGATTTATATAATTTATTAAATAGTTTTATAAAAGAATTAGAAAAAGAAGTTGAAGGTGATAATCTTGATAAATGATTTTAAAGAAAAACTAGAAGTTCAAAAGGAAGTGCTAGAAGCACTTCCTAGGAACAATAAAAAAAATGAAAAAATTTATATTTCCAAAGTTATTGAAATATTAAATGATTATAAAGAAATAAAAAAAATAACTGAAAGTGAAATAAAAAAAAGAAAAAAAAGATATGAATCATTAGATCAAGATCCTAAAATAGATGAAATTAATAAAAAAATTGATTATTATAAACAACTACTTCCTTTAATAAATCCTTATAGTTCATCATATGAAAAAAGTAATTTAGATAAAATTTTATATGAATTAGGTCATTTTTATGAAACTGATTTAGAAAAAGTAAATGAAGATATAGAAAAAATTATTAAAATATTTGATTATATAGGTATTAAATTAGAGCCTTCCAATTTTAATTATAGTTATTATAGTAGTAAATATATGACTAAGTTTTTAGAAAATAAGGAAGATTTAAAAAAATATTTTGAGGAATTATATTGGAAATGTCCTGATATAATAACTCATATAACATTGAATTTTAAATATTTGTTTTATCAAAATAAAAAAAAGTTTGATTTATTTTATAATTCTAAAAGAATTGAACTTTCTACTATAAAAGAAAAATATGAAAATTTATATATAGAAAAAGAAAACCATATAAAAAATAATGCATTTTTACTTCAACAATCATTTCTTGATAATAAATATAATATTAATGATTATACTATAGATAAAATTAATAAAGCATATAAATCTATTGTAAATGAAGAAAAAAAAGATTTAATAAAAAATGAAGTTATAAAATTATATAATAATGTAATTGAATATAAAAATTATTTAGAATTTAAATCTTTAATTGATAAATTAAAAGATTTATATAAAGAAAAAGATAAATATAAAAATATTTATCAAAATAAGAAAAAAGAAATTGATAAAATAGAAAAAAATTTATTTAAAAAAAATAAAAATTTATATAAAATAAAAAATGAAAAAAAATTCGAATTAACCAATAATTTAATTAATAACAATATTTTAGATTTAAAACAAAAATATGATGAACTTGAATATAATTATTTTCTTGAACAAATAATGAATTTAGATGAAAGTGCTACTATTTATGATTTATTTATACTTTCTTTATCTAATTATAATTATTTGATAAAACAAGAAGAAATAGATATTATAAAATTAAAAACATTTATTACTAATCCTCGTATAAATATATTAAAAAATATTTTAATAAATGATAATAAAGATATTAGTATGTTAATAATTGATAGATATAATTTATTCGGTTTTGATTTAAAAAAAGAGCAATTAGAACAATCAAATATAGATAATTTGATAAAAGATTTAGAAATAATACTAGGTAGTATAGAAATGGAGAAATTAGGTATAACAGAAAAAAGAATAAAGTTTATTAAAGAAACAAACCTTATACTTGAATAATAATAAGTAATATGCTATACTTAAAAAGTGGTGAAATATGAAGAAAGTTTTAAAAATAATAGGAATAATATTTGGGGTAATATATGTTTTTATAGCGGTAACATTAACAATTTTACTTCTTAAATATAATAAATATAATTTAACAGAAATAAATGGCAATACTTTTATATTAGTTCGTGATGATGAATTAAAACCTGATTTTAAAAAAGGTGATTTAGTTATAGTAAATAGAAATAATAACAAAGATATAAATGTAGGAGATAAAATATTTTTCTATGATATTTATAAAGGAAAAGTTTCAGTTAATTTAGCAACAATTGTTAATAAAAAAGATGTAAATCGTAAAGAAGCAGATTATACAGTAGATGGAGATTATGTTGTTTTTGATGAAAATGTAATTGGAAAAGCATCAACAAGTAAAACATATGCAAAACTTGGTACAGTACTAAGTATATTAGAATCAAGAGTAATGTTCTTGCTTGCTATAATATTTCCAATACTAGCATTCTTTATTTATGAAGTATATGTATTCATTGAAGAATTAAAGAGTACAAAAGAAGATGAATAAAAAAGTTCTATACATAATCTTTTCTTTTTTTCTTATATTTACATTTTATGAAATTAAAAAAACTTATGGTTTACTTGAAACAAAAAAACAAATATCATCAGATATACCTGTTGGACATTTTAATATTGATATTAATGGTACAGATATTAGAAGTGAAGAACAATTTGTTGTTAATTCTGTAACTGTTGAAAATAATCAAAATGTTTTAAATGGTAAAATAGCACCTGGTGTTAAAGGTTATTTCGATATTGAAATTAATAAGAAAAATACAAGTACTTCTATAGTATATAGTATTACATTTGATTTTTCAAAAATAAGTGATAGTATTACTATTGAAAATATAGAAGAAACAACTAGTGGTAATTTAATTAAAACAGATATTAATACATATTCAAAAGTTATGTTATTAAATGATGAACCATTAAATAATATAAGGGTTTATATTAAATGGGATAATAAAGAAGAAAATAATGAAATAGATAGTTTAGTAGGACTTACCAAAGATAATTACATAAATATACCAGTATCCATTTCGGCAATGCAATATCTTGGAGAGGAAATAATAGAATATCAAGAAAATGGACAATAAGAGGTGATTAAATGTTAAAGTATTTAAATAAAATATTTCAAATATTTATAGATATTTTAATATTTATAATCACTTTTTTTGTTTTTATGTCAATTTATAATGTTATTTCTTCCAAATTGTTTGATAAAAAAATCAATGGAATAACAGTATTTGAGATAGTAAGTGGTAGTATGGAACCAACTATAAATGTTAAAGATTTAATTGTTGTTTTGAAAACAGATTTAATAAAAGAAAATGATATTATTACTTATTATGATGGTAAAGATTATATAACTCATAGAGTTATTAAAATAGATGGCGATAATATAACAGCAAAAGGAGATTCAAATAATAGTGTTGATACAAAGATTAGTAAATCTAAAGTAATTGGTAAAGTTATATGTATTTTACCAAAAGGAGGAATTATAAGAGAAATATTATTAACTCCAAAAATAATTATATCAATTGTTATAACATTAGTTTTATTTAGTTTATGTATTTCTTATATTCCTAAAGAAAAAAGAAACAAAATTGAAATAATTGATTTAAGGGAACCTATAGAATTTATTGATTTGAAAAGGAGAAAATAATATGTTTGATATAAAAAAAATAATAAAAATAAATAAAATAACTTTTACAATTCTTATGTTTTTTATTCTTCTTTTACTAATTCCTTTTGCTTATTCAAGATTATTTTCACAAACAGAATCAGAAACAAAACTAGAAACAGCCTTTTTTCTATTAAAAACAAACTACTATACTGAAGAAATAAAAATATCTGATTTAGAGCCAAGTGATAATCCATATATATATGAATTTAAGGTACTAAATAATGATGGTACAAATAGACTAGAAACCAATTTGGAATATGAATTAAAAATAGTTACAACAACTAATTTACCTTTAACTTATAAGGTATATAAAAATGATTCTACCAATAATATTATATTAGAAGACATCATCAATAAAGATGAATCTGGAACATATTTTAGAACATTATCATTTGCAAAAGAAACATTTGGATATGAACAAAATGAAGAAAATATATATAAAATTAGTATTTTATTTCCTAAAGAATATAATAGTTTTGAGTATCAAGATATAGTTGAAGGTATTTTTATAAATATAGATGCTAAACAAATAATAGAACAAAACTAAAAAAGCCTTATATTATAATGATAAAAAAATTATATGAAAAAAAAATCGAATTTTGCTTGATTATTAATATTGATATATGTTATACT
>CAKOXR010000013.1 GCA_934130215.1 uncultured Bacilli bacterium | reverse complement strand
CATAAACATCAGGTAAAAAGTCCATCTCTATCTTTTTAACACCATCTCCCCAACATGCTTCACATCTTCCACCTTTAACATTAAATGAAAATCTTCCTTTATCATAACCTCTTATTTTAGATTCTTTTGTTTCAGTAAAAACATCTCTAATATCATCAAAAACACCAGTATAAGTAGCAGGATTACTACGAGGAGTTCGACCAATCGGAGCTTGTGATATATCTATTACCTTATCTATATTTTCTAACCCAATTATTTTTTTAAATTTACCTGGTTTTATTTTAGATTTATATATATTACTATAAACTGCCTTATATAAAATTTCATTAATAAGAGAACTTTTACCTGAACCAGATACACCAGTAACACATATAAATTTACCTAAAGGAAATTTAACATTAATATTTTTCAAATTATTTTCCTTTGCACCTTTTATTTCTAAATATAAACCATTACCTTTTCTTCTAAATTTTGGAAGTTCTATTTTTCTTTTACCAGATAAATATAAACCAGTTATACTATTTTCACATTTCATAACCTCATTAGGTGTACCTTGTGCTACTATAGAACCACCATGAATACCTGCTCCTGGTCCAATATCTACTAAATAATCACATGCAAGCATTGTATCAGTATCATGTTCTACAACTATTAATGTATTACCCAAATCTCTCATTTCTAACATACTATTTATTAATCTTTGATTATCTCTTTGATGTAAACCAATTGATGGTTCATCTAATACATATAAAACACCTGTTAATCTTGATCCTATTTGAGTTGCTAAACGAATTCTTTGTGCTTCTCCACCAGATAATGTATATGCACTTCTAGATAGTGTCAAATAATCTAAACCAACATTTACTAAAAATGATAATCTTGATAATATTTCTTTAATTAATAAACGAGCTATTTCTTCTTTTTCTTTACTTAATTTTAAATTTTCTAAAAATTTTTTTAATTCATCTATACTTAAACAAGATAATTCATAAATATTTTTTTTGTTTATTTTAACTGATAATACTGAATCATCTAATCTTGCTCCATGACATTTTGGGCATTCTAATTCTGTCATAAATTGTTCAATCCAATTTCTTATCCAATCACTTTTAGTTTCAATATATCTTCTTTCTAAATTAGTAATTATTCCTTCATATTTTTCTTTTGAATATCTTACATTTCCATTTTTTGCAACATATTTTATTTCAATTTCATCTTTAGATCCATAAAATATAATATCTAATTCACTTTTTTTTAAATCTTTTAGTTTTTTAGATAAATCAATATTATATTTTTTAGCACATGCTTCTAATTGAGTAAAGAAAATATTTGATTCTTCATTATTAAGTGGTATTATTGCTCCTTCATTTATACTTAAATTATAATCAGATACTATTAGATCTGGATCTATTTTTTGTTTTATTCCTAATCCTTTACATTCAGAACATGATCCATATGGTGCATTAAAGCTAAACATTCTTGGTTCTAGTTCTGGTAAACTAAAATCACATTCAGGACATGCATAAGATTCACTCATTATTATCATATCATGGCCTATATAATCTATGCATACTTTTCCTTTACTTAGTTTACTTGCTGTTTCTATTGATTCATATAGTCTGCTTCTTATTCCTTCTTTTATAATTAGTCTATCTACTACTACAAATATATTGTGTTTTTTGTTTTTATCAAGTTCTATATTTTCACTTAAATCATAATCTTGATTATCTATTACAAGTCTTACAAAGCCTTCTTTTCTTAATTTATCAAATAGATCTAATTGACTTCCTTTTTCTCCATATACTACTGGACTTAATATTCTTATTTTACTGTTTTCTTCTAATTCCATTATTTGATTTGTCATTTCTTCTATACTTTGACTTGTTATAGGTTTATTGTGTACTGGACAATATGGTACCCCTACTCTTGCGAATAGTAATCTTAAATAATCGTATATTTCTGTTACTGTTCCTACTGTACTTCTCGGGTTTTTATTGGTTGTTTTTTGATCAATTGCAATAGCGGGACTTAATCCTTCAATACTGTCAACATCTGGTTTTTCAGATCCACCAAGGAATTGTCTTGCATATGCACTTAAGGATTCTATATATCTTCTTTCTCCTTCTGCATATATTGTATCGAATGCTAAACTACTTTTTCCAGATCCTGATACTCCTGTCATTACTATAAACTTATTTTTAGGTAATTCAATATCTATATTTTTTAAATTATTTTCTCTTGCTCCTTTTATTATTATTTTATCCATAATATCACCAACTTCTATAGTATTATACCAAATTTTTATTGTTTTTAAACTAAATTTTTTATTTTTTTATTTATTTTTAAAATAAAAATCAGGAATAACCTGATTTATATATTAATATTATTTTAAAATTATATTTAATTTATTTGGACTCCTTTGACTACATTACTGTTTGATGATTTAGTTGCAATCATTTCATCAACTAAAGTTGAAGTATTGGAAGTATAGTTAACTGTTATTTGAGAGCCTGAGTTAATTGCAGCACCGTCAAACATACTAAAATAATCTGTAACATCTGCATTCATTATATTTATTGTTGTAGTAAGTTTTGGGCAATAACGAAACATTTCATTCATAGTTGTTACATTTGAGGTATTGAAACTACTTAAATCCAAATTTGTTAAGGATGAACAATCTTGAAACATACTAAACATACTAGTTACATTTGTTGTATTAAAACTACTTAAATCTATACTTATTAATGATTTACAACCATAAAACATACCATCCATATCTGTTACATTTACCGTATTAAAACTACTTAAATCTAAACTTGTTAAAGATGAACAGTTATAAAACATTACATCCATACTTATTACATTTGATATATTAAAATTACTTAAATCTAAACTTGTTAAGGATGAACAATAATGAAACATACCTCTCATATCTGTTACTTGTGATGTATTAAAATTATTATTAAAATTTATCTGAATTAAATTAGAAATAGGTCTATATCTTTTATTAAATCCATAAAATGCAAATATTCCATTGCAAGAAGATGGTGCTGAAATTGGTGCTTCACTTACTATATATAAATTATATAGTGCTTTTGTATTATCAGTACTATCTTTTAAACCAGTATCAGTTAAGTATCCATACACTTTCTTCTTTTGAGTTGTACTTTCAGATATATCCCAACATAAATTTTCTTCGTTACAAGTACTAGGTAAATTACCTAAATCATTACCAAATGTAATTGTTCTTATATAAATTCTATACTTGATACGCCAAAAATCGGAACTAAATTTACTATCATGCTCTGAATAACCACCACTACCGTTTTTCATAGTCGCTATTTCCATTATAGTACCTTTAGTTTTTATTAAAATATCATTATTTATAGCTATATCAGACTTATAATATATTGTAACACTACTACTAGTATTACTATTTATAGATCCACCATATATATTATTATTAATTAATTTAGTATAACTACTATCTGTATAAAACTTAATTGAACTATCTCCTATTAATTCAATAGTATAATCTGCTCCACTTTTAGATCCAGTAGTATTAATATTAACATTAAATGATCCACTAGTACCACTTAAATGTAAATTATATCCACCATCTTTGATAGTACCATTATTTACACTTACTTTAAATACCCAATCTTTTACATTAGCAGTTATATTTGCACTTATTGAACTTTTAAATGCTGAATATGTATAAGATACAGTAAAAAAAAGTAGAAATACAATAGAAAAATATAAAAACTGTTTCTTCATAATTTAACACTCCTTATTAGATTTAAATTTCACTTCAAAAAATCAGTTTTTCTACTTAATCCACTTTTTACATAATTATCAACAAAGTTATTTTTAATATTATTTAATGTATGTATGTATGTATGTATGTATGTATGTATGTTCCTTTTTCATGTTATCAACAAACCTTTCATTATTACCTTTATTTACATTTCAATTTTACTATTGATTTATTATTTATACAATAATTTATATCTATATTTGATTTCCTTTAACTACATTACTATTATATGATTTAGTTTTAATCATTTCATCAACTAAAGCCGATGCAGAAGCTGCATAATTTACTGTTATCCTAGTTCCTGAGTTAGTTGCTGCATTATAAAACATACTGGAATACACTCTATTATTAGCATTCGTTATATTAATTGTAGTTGTTAATGATGAGCATCCCATAAACATAATATTTGTATATGTTACATTTATCATATTAAAATTACTTAAATTCAAATTTGTTAAAGATGAACAATTGGCAAACATTCCAGTCATATAATTTACTTCAGCTGTATTAAAACTACTTAAGTTTATATTTTTTAATGATGAACATCCATAAAACATATTACTCATATCAGTTACTTTAGCTGTATTAAAACCACTTAGATCCAAACTTGTTAAGGATGAACAATTATAAAACATACTTTCCAAACTTTTCGCACTTTCTGTTTTAAAACCATTTAAATTTATGCTTTTTAAGGAAGTACATCCGTAAAACATTTCATTCATACCAGTTGCATTATTATTGGTAAATCTGTTTAAATCCAAACTTGTTAAAGATGAACAGTTTTTAAACATTTCATCTAAATGTTTTGCACTTACTGGATTAAAACTTCCTAAATTTATACTTTTTAATGATGTACACCCACTAAAAACTGAAATAATTTCTTCTACCTTTGAAATATTAAAATTACTTAAATCCAAATTCGTTAATGATGAGCAATCTTCAAACATATAATTCATATATATAACATTTGCTGTATTAAAATTACTTAAATCTATTCCTGGTAAAGATGTACACCTTTGGAACACAGAACTCATATATATTACATTTGAGGTATTAAAACTACTTAAGTCCAAATTTGTCAAAGATGAACAAAACCTAAACATATAACTCATATTTGTTACATTTGAAGTATCAAAACTACTTAAGTTTAAATTTGATAATGATGTACAATAATAAAACATATTACTCATATTTTTTGTATTTGTTGTGATAAAATTGTTATTAAAATTAATTTGAACCATATTTTTAAACCATTCAAATATATTTCTACAATCCGGAGGTGCAACTATTACTCCATCACTAACTATATATAAATTATATAACGGTTTTGTATTATCATTACTATCTTTCAATCCAGTATCAACTAGATAACCATATACTTTATTTTTTTGTGTTTGAGAATAAGATATATCCCAACATAGATTTTCTTCGGTACAACTACTTGGTAAATTACTTAAATCATTATCAAAATTAACCGTTCGTATGTATCGAGTATAATTACCACTCCAAAAATACTTATAACCATCAATACCAGTTTGATCATCATAACGACCATTCTTCATTACTGCTGTTTCCATTATACTACCTTTAGTTTTAATATAAATATCACTATTTATATTAGAGTCTGATCTATAATATATTATAATACTTTTATTTAAATTATTACTCATATTACCTTTATATATATTATTTTTTATTAAATTATTATAATTACTATCCTTATAAAACTTAATAGAACTATCCCCTATTAATTCAATACTGTAACTAGCATCTTTAGAACCATTTACTGTACTTAAATTTATAGTAAAAGAACCACTAGTACCCGTTAAATGTAATTTATAACTATCATTTTCTATAACAGCATTATTTACATTTACATTAAATAACCATTCTTTTATATTTGCAGTTATATTACCACCTACTGAGTTTTCAAACATTGAATGAGTATAAGATATAGTAAAAAAAAGTAAAAATATAATAGCAAAACTCAAAATTTGTTTTTTCATAATTTAACACTCCCAACAAGATTTATATTTTAATTAAAATATTTTTAAAATAAGTGTTTTTTTTATTTATTTATATTTATAATTTAATCCCTTTAACTACATTACTATTAGACGATTTAGTCGCAATTAAAGTATCAATTGATGAACTAACTGATGATAAATAATTAACAACAACCCTTGCATTAGAATCAGTTGCCGTATTTCTAAAAGCATTCAAATAATTATTTTCATCAGATATATCTAAATTCATTACATTTATAGTTGATGAAAGTTTATAACAATTTTCAAAAGCAGAAGTCCAATATATAATATTTGATGAATTAAAACCATTTAAATTTAAATCTGTTAATAAATTACAATTTGAAAACATCATACTAATATTTGTTACATTTTTTGTATCAAATTTACTTACATCTAAATCAACTAATTTTTTACAATCACAAAACATCTTTGACATATTAGTTACCTTTGCCGTATTAAATTTACTAACATCTAAACTAGTAATTAAAACCAAATCATTAAACATACTTTGCATATTAGTAACATTTGTAGTATCAAAACTAGTAACATCTAAACTAGTTAAAGATAAACAATCATTAAATAAAAACATCATATTAGTTACATTTGCTGTATTAAAACTACTCAAATCTATACTAACAAGAGAATAACAACTAGTAAACATTGAATTAATTAAAGTAACATTTGCTGTATTAAAATTTGATATATCTAAATCAACTAAACTCTCATCAAACCCAAACATACCCTCCATATTAGTTACCTTTGCCGTATTAAAACTACTCAAATCTAAACTCTTTAATTCAGTACAAGAATAAAACATTCTTTGCATATCAGTTACATTAGAAGTATTAAAATTATTAAATTTAACACCAATTAAATTATTAAAATTAAAAAACAAATAAGAACTATTCGAAGGAGCAAATATAGGTGCATCACTTACAATATATAAATTATATAAAGATTTTGTATTATCAGTAGCATCCTTTAAACCAGAATCAATCAAATAACCATAAACCTTTTTATTTTGATTTTCATTTTCAGATAAATTCCAACATAAATTATCCTCATTACAAGAACTAGGTAAATTACTTAAATCATTACCAAAAGTAATAGTTCTTATATAAGGCCTATAATTATTATTCCAAAATTCACTACCACCATTTAAAACACTATACCCATTCTTCATAGTAGCATAATCACTAATTTGAATAGCAGTTAAAGAAATAGTAGCACTAAAAGACTTATTAATAAACCTATTATCCTCATCATCATTAATAGAAGGATTCCAGTACCAATAAATTGTAACAAGTTCCTTATTAACACCATTCTTATCTAAAAACGAATAATATTTATGAAGTTCACTCTTATGATCTTTAGTTGTATAAAACTTTAAATTAGTAGGCAAATCATTCTTAATAATCTCTAAAGTAGCATACATATCAACAGAAGAACCAGTAACATCCATAATAACATCAAAAGAACCACTATCACCAGGATTTATTTTGCCCAAATCAATAACCTTATTACTCCAAGATTCACCATCAACAGTATCCCTTACAACAAAAACAGCATTACCAGTAGAACCAGTTATTGAACCATTTACAACAATTCTATAATAAGCAACACTACCCATTAATATACTAAATATACTAATAAAAAATAGCATGAAAATTAATACTTTTTTCATCAAAACCTCCAACAAAATAGACCAGAAAAATATCACTGGTCTTTCTTTTAAGCACTAACTTGTTTTCCTTGAGCTGTAACACTTATACTAAATGATTTACCCTGATATTTAATATCATCATCATTTTTTTCTCCACTATCATAAGGCCATTCCCAGTAAATAACATATGACTTATCTGAATTCTTAGTTAAATTACCAGTAATAGTATAACCATTTTGGAAATCAGCAACAAAAGTTTTATTAGAATCTGTATAAAACTTCATATTTGAAGGAAGTTCAGCACTACTAAAAGTAATCGAATAATCAATATCAACACCAGAACCATTACTATTAACCTTAACAACAAAATGGCCCTTATCCCCTGGAACAATACCAGAAGTACCATTATGACTATCTGCTGTATCAACTAAATTAATAACACCAAAATTTGTTTCCTCAGAATTAATAATTTTTGTCATATTAAACTCAAAAGGAAGAGCTGAACCAGTAATATCACCAGTAACTCTGGTAGCATAATATGCAACAGTACCAACTAGAATAGTTAAACCAATAACACAAATAACACCAATATATTTTTTCATAAAATTACCTACCTTATATTTATATTAAAATAATATCATAATTACCCTTAAAAAGCAATTATTTTTAAAAAATTTATACATTTACCTTATATTCATCTTCAAGAGAAAACTCAACATTTTCCTCAATCCAATCTTTTCTAGGTTCAACATTATCCCCCATTAAAACACTAACTCTTTTCTCTGCTAAAGCAGCATCAGTTATACTAACCCTAATTAAATTACGATTATTAGGATCCATTGTTGTTTCCCATAACTGTTCAGCATTCATTTCACCCAAACCTTTATACCTTTGAGTAGTAGTCTTTTGATTCTTATGTTTCTCAATTATTTCTTTTCTTTCATTATCTGTCCAAACATAATAATGTTCTTTACCACAAGTAATTTTATATAAAGGAGGCATTGCTACATAAACATGACCAGCTTCAATTAAAGGTTTCATATACCTATAAAAGAAAGTTAATAATAAAATTTGAATATGAGCACCATCATCATCAGCATCGGTCATTATAATAACCTTATCATAATTAGATTCATCAACATTAAAATCACTACCAACACCAGCACCAACTGTATGAATAATAGTATTAATTTCTTCATTTTTTAAAATTTCATCAAGTTTAGCTTTTTCAGTATTAATAACCTTACCTCTTAAAGGAAGAATCGCTTGAAATTTTCTATTACGACCTTGTTTAGCAGAACCACCAGCAGAATCACCCTCAACTAAAAATAATTCATTAATCTTTGGATTCTTTGATTGAGCAGGAGTTAATTTACCACTTAAAGCTCCCTCTTTTTTATTTTTTTCTTTACCACTTCTAGCTTCATCTCTAGCTTTTCTAGCAGCTTCACGAACAACTTTTGATTTAATAATTTTATCCATTATATTAGTTGCAACTACCTTATTTTCCTCTAAAAAGAACTGAAGTTTTTCACTTACAATACTATCAACAGCTGTTCTAGCACATGGAGTTCCTAATTTTGATTTTGTTTGACCTTCAAACTGAAGTTCATCTTCTGGAATCTGTAAACTAATAATAGCAGTTAAACCTTCTCTAGTATCAGAACCCTCTAAATTCTTATCTTTATCTTTTAAATATTTATTAGTTCTTGCATAATCATTAAAAACTCTTGTTAAAGCAGACTTAAAACCAACTTCATGAGTACCACCATCATTAGTTTTAACATTATTAACAAAAGAAATTATATTTTCTGCATAAGCATTTGTATATTGAAAAGCAACACAAACCTTTATTTTATCTTTTACACCCTCAAAAACTGCAGTTTTATGAAGAACTTGTTTACCATCATTTAAATAATTTACAAAAGCTTCTAAACCATTATCATAATGGAAAATATCATTTCTATTATCATTTTCATTATAAACTTCAATTGTTATATCTTTTAATAAAAAAGCACATTCTTGCATTCTTTCACATATAGTTGAATAACTAAAATGAGTTGTTTCAAATATATTAGAATCAGGCATAAATCTAACCTTTGTACCAGTTTTATTTGTATTTCCAATTTGTTTTAAACTACAATCTAATTTTCCACCATCTTTAAAACTAATAAAATATTCATGACCATCTCTTTTAATTGTTACTTCCATCCATTTACTAAGAGCATTTACAACACTTGCACCAACTCCATGTAAACCACCAGATACTTTATATCCGCCTTCTTCAAATTTACCACCAGCATGTAATACAGTATAAATTACTTCTGGTGTTGACATTCCACTAGAATGCATACCAACTGGTACACCTCTACCTTCATCTTCAACACTAATACTTCCATCTTTATATAAAATAATTTTTACTTTTTTTCCATAACCATTAATTATTTCATCAACTGAATTATCTACTATTTCCCATACTAAATGGTGCAAACCTCTTTTATCAGTTGATCCTATATACATTCCAGGTCTTTTTCTTACTGCTTCTAAACCTTCTAGTATTTTGATTGAATTTTCATCATATTTTGTTGCCATCTACATCACCATTATAATAATACAAAAAAAAAGAGAAATTGTCAAACAAGTTCTCTTACTTATCGCATTTATTTTCTGCTAAACATCTAACACAGTTATAAGATTTATCTATTACACCTGTTGATATTATTATATTTAATAAAAGTTCTACTATTGGGACTATAAAATATAATATACAAGCTGATATTATTCTTAAGAAAAAGACTTTAAATCCATTTCCTATTTTTGCTTCTTTTGATATTAAAACTTTTATAAAATCAAACATTCCCATTACTACTAATATAATAGGCACTACTATTTTTAATATTATTACAATTGTTCTTATTATTTGAACATATGTAGATCCTATTACTACATTACCACATGTTACCATAACTCACCTCTAAATATATTTTACAATATTTTTTTTAATTATTCAAATTTAATTGATATATATTTATAAGTTTCATAATTACTTTGGATATTTTTCATTATATCTTGAGCTAGTTTATTATCATGTTTATTTGATAATATAACAACTCTTATTTGATCATCAGTTATTTTAATAAAAGAATTTAAATTAAATTTTGTTTTTATTATTTGTTCTAGTTTTTCTTCTTCTCCTCTTGTTATATTTAGTTGTTTTAATTGTTCATATGCTTTATTTTTTTCTTCACTTGATGATTCTATACTAGATAATATAAGTCTTAAATCATTCATCATACTTTCCATTTCTTTATCACTTTCAACTCGAAGTGCAGTTAAAATAGTGCTTTCTTCTATATTTATTACTGGTTTATTTTCAATTATTTTATCATTTGGTATTGTTATATAATATACTGTTAGTGCAATTATTAGACTAAATAAGGTCATAAACCAAATACTTCTTTTATTTATCATATTTCCTCCTATTATCTATTAGAATATATGAAAAAATTAGTTAATTTATAACTAATTTATTTTTAATGCTTTTACATGTTTATAATCATTTTCATCTATATCATTTTTATCATATAAAAAACAATCTGTATCCATATATTCTATATGGCCTTTCTTATCTAGATAAAGGTCTATAAAATAAGCTCCAATTATACTTTGCAAGTTATTCATTTTCATAAATCCACTTTGATTCATAGTAGATGGTACTAGAAAAAATTGAACATTTCTATACATTCCTGAGTATGCTTTATGAAAGTGACCTTGTACAAATATATTTGGTTTATCATCACTTTCCATGGCATCTATTGCTATTTGGGGTTTATATGATAAACTTCTTGCACATCCTCCTCCTGGATGTTGTAGTTTAATTTTGGTGTTTCCAATTTGTATTGTTGCTTCTGGTGTTCCCATATAAATCATATCTTTTCTAACTTTACTTATCCATTTACCTGGTGTTGCTCCTCCGTTTTTAACATGTGTTTGATCATGTGATCCTTCAATGAAATATGTTTTAGCTCCTTTTACCATTGGATAATAATCTATTACATATTCTACTTGTTCATCAAATCCTCTTTTAAATATTTGATAATTTTGATCTGGTCTTATTTTTGTAAAGTCACCGTCTATTAGATCTCCACTATGAAGATAAATATTTACTCCTCTTTTATATCCTTCTTTATATATTTCATTTACAATTCCTAGTTGTTGTTCTTTTGTACATAAATGAGTATCTGATAGAAGACATAATTTAATATGGTTTAATGTATTTATTTCTGGTTTAATATGTTTTGTTGTTCTTATTATGTTTTTTTTATAAACTACTATTTTATCGCCTTTTATTTTTAAATCTATATCATATCCTCTTATTTTTAATGCTTCTATTAATCCTGTTATTTCAACATTTTTTAAATTTAATTCTTGTGATAATATATCTAGTTCTATTCCATTCTTTATTGATTTATATATTCTTTTATATTGTTCTTCATTATACATTTTTAACCTCATTTCTAAGTATTAATAATTTTTCATAATCATTTGATTTTTCAGTTAATATGAGTGGTTTTATTCTTCTATAATCTTCTTTTTGTGTTTTATAATAAACCATTTTTCTATTTGTTGTTTTTACAAAATTTCCTTTTTCATCTACTATTACATTTATTATATATGCTCCGATAGTATTTGGTGTATCTTGGAAATCCATTTCTGGTGTTGTTGCTACTATACTTGGTATTGAAAATTGGTGAATTTTTCTTAATACATATTCATCCATATAACACCAGTGTCCATTTAATATTATGTTTACTTTATCTTCACTTCTCATTGCATTTATATGTCTTTGTGATTTATATGACATTGTATAAGCTACTTTACCGTTTGGGTGTCTCATTAATATGTTTGTGTTTCCAACTTTTATAACACTTCTTCTTTGCCCTACATATTTCATATCTTTTCTTTCGTTTGTTATTAATTTTCCAATATTTTCTCCGCTTACTTTTATATGACTTTCATCATGATCTCCGATTATAAAGTATGTTGGCATTCCTGGTATATTGGGGTAATTATTTACAACATAATCTTTTTGAGATATTGTATCATGATGGAATACTGTATCTTTTAGATAGTTATTTGTATATATTCCTTCTGTTATATCTCCTAGATGTAATACAAAGTCTGCTCCGAATATAAATCCTCTTTTATATATTTCACTTAATATGCTCATTTGTTGGTTATATGAACATAGTCTTGTATCTGATATTGCTAGAAATGAAAATGATTGTTTAATTGGAAGTTCTACTATTGTTTGGTTTCTAAGACTTTCATTTCCAAGGTTATGTGCTACTTCTTCTCCGTTTCTTATTATATGAAATATATTATATCCGTCTTCTTTTAATTCTTTTATTATTCCAGATACTTCTAGTTCTGTTAAATTCATGTTTTCTGATATTGTTTTAATGCTTGTTTCTTTTTTTAATTGATTTAATATTTTATTCTTTTTATCATCTATGTTTATACTTTCATTTAGGTAATCTTCAACACATTCGTTTACTATATCAATTCCACATTCTTTTAAAAGTTCAATACATTTATCTTCGGGAATGTCAAATTTTGCTGATAATTCTTCAACACTAGTATTTAGTTCATCAGATATAATCATTTTTTTTATTATTTTTAAAAATTCACTTTTTCTCATATTATTTACTCCTTTTAGTTATAAAAGGGAACACAAAAAATTTTTATGTTCCCTTTCTATCCTTATATAAATAATACTAAATTTTTTTTATTTTTTCAAGGTATATTTTTATTTTTATAATAAAATGCATAGAATTGTTCTATGCATTATTTTTATAAGTTATTTTTTTTATTTTTTATAGTTTCTAAAATATTTTTGATAAATTCATTTTTAGATATAGTATTTGTTTCTGTTTCACCGAATTTTCTATAACTTATTAAATTATCATTTGTTTCTTTATCTCCAATAATAATAGTTAATGGTATTTTTCTAGCTTGGCTTTCTCTCATTTTATATGATAGTTTTTCTTCTCTATCATCTAATTTAACTCTTATTTCATTATCATTTAATTCATTATATAAATTATTACAGTATTCTAAATGTATATCGTTATTTACTGGAATAATGTTAACTTGTACTGGTGCAATCCATAGTGGAAATGCTCCTTTTGTTTCTTCGATTATAAATGCTGTAAAGCGATCAAATGTACCAAATATTGCTCTGTGTAAAACAACTGGAACTTGTTTTTTTCCTTCTTTATCAATATATGATAAATCAAATCTTCTTGGGAGTAAAAAATCTAGTTGACATGTTGATAATGTTACTTCTGGTCCAACTGCTGGTTTTACTTCAACATCAAGTTTTGGTCCATAGAATGCTGCTTCACCGATTGCTTCAAAATATTTAACATCAAGTTCATTTAATACTTCTCTTAGTTTTGTTTCGGCTTGATTCCACATTTCATCATCATCAAAATATTTTTCTTTATCTTCAGGATCACGAAGTGATAGTCTAAATTTATAATTTTTAATTCCAAAATCTTTATATACTTCAAGTATTAAGCTTACTACTTTTTTAAATTCATCTTTTATTTGTTCTGGTGTTACGAATAGGTGTGCATCATTTTGACACATGCATCTAACTCTTTCAAGTCCTTTTACTGCTCCTGATGCTTCATATCGAAAATCTGTTGCAAATTCTCCGATTCTTATTGGTAAATCACGGTATGAATGTAATTTATTTTTATATATTAGCATGTGATGTGGACAATTCATTGGTCTTAAAACAAATTCTTCATCATCAACTTTCATTGATGGAAACATGTTTTCTTTATAATGATCCCAGTGTCCTGATGTTTTGTATAAATCAACTGTTCCAACACATGGTGTATATACATGGTTATATCCTAAGTGTTTTTCTTTTTTATAGATGTAGTTTTCTAATTCTTTACGGATTATAGCTCCGTTTGGAAGCCAAAGTGGCATTCCTGCTCCTACTAGGTCATTATTCATAAATAGTTCTTGTTCTTTACCTATTTTACGGTGGTCTCTTGCTTTTGATTCTTCTAGGTATGTTAAGTATTTAGTTAAATCTTCTTCATTTTTAAAGCATATTCCGTATATTCTTTGTAACATTTTATTATTGGAGTCACCTTTCCAATAGGCTCCTGATACTTTTAATAATTTAAAATATTTTATTTCTTTAACTGTTTCTACATGTGGTCCTCGGCAAAGATCTGTAAAGTCTCCTTGTTGATAGCATGATATTACTTTTTCGTCCATTCTTGAAATTAAATCCATTTTATATGGATCGTTTTTAAACATTTCAATTGCTTCTTCTTTTGATATTTCATGTCTTATTATTCTTTTACCGTCTTTTGATATTTTTTTCATTTCTTTTTCAATTTTTAGTAAATCATCATTGTTTAAAACGGCATTACCTAAATCGATATCATAATAAAATCCGTCCTCTATTACAGGTCCTACCCAAAATTTAGCATTTGGATATAAGTGTTTTACTGCTTGTGCGAGTAAATGTGCACAGCTATGGTTTAATACATTTAAGTTTTCATCTTCTTTAATATTTATCATTTTATCATCCTCGTATAATTAATCTTGTAGAAATTTTAATCTATAAGATTAATTCATTCTATTTATATTTTTTTTGAGTTATAATAACTCTTGCCTGTGGATTTGTTTTTATCTTCCTACGGCTTTGACTGTTTAGAAAGGCTCCTACCACAGACTTTTTATTTTAATTGTTGATTAGTTAGTTAACACTTTGATGTTTTATAGGTTCAGCGAGGTTACAAAATAGGAAGTTATGTGGCAAACATACAGGCATTAAAAACTAACCAAGGAGGTGTATGCACATGATATATATTGGAATAGATATATCAAAATACAAACACGATTGTTTCATCTGTAAAGATACAGGTGAAGTTATTGTAGAAAATTTATCTTTTACTAATAACAAAAAAGGATTTCAACAGTTTTTAGACTTATTGAAACCCTATGATAATTCTAATGTCCGAATCGGTTTAGAAGCTACTGGACATTATGGTTTGAATTTGAAATTATTCTTAGAGAAGAATAATCATAGTTTTATGGAATTTAACCCTCTTTTAGTTAAAGAATTTTGTAAATCTTTATCTTTAAGAAAAACTAAAACTGATAAAGTTGATGCAGTAGTTATTACTAAAAAACTTATGTCAGTTCCATATAAACCAAATTCGAAACTATTTTATCATAAATATTCAATTAAGTCACTTACAAGATTAAGAGAAAATTTAGTTAAACAAAGAAGTAAGTATAAGGTTCAATTAACTAATATTCTAGATATTATATTTCCTGAGTTTAAACCGTTCTTTAATAATTCTTTTGGTATCACATCTTTTTATATTTTAAATAAATATAAAACGCCAAATAAAATTGCTAATATGAGGGATTATGAAACTCTAAATAAATTATCTAGAGGTAATTTTACTTATGCTAAATTTGTTAAACTTAAAGATTTAGCTAAAAACACTATTGGAGAATCCAATGATATTTTTGAAATAGAATTATCTTCTATTCTTAATCTTTACAAAAACATTGATGAGCATATTATTGAATTAGATAAACAAATTTCTACAATTATCAAAGATCTTAATCCACCAACACTTTCTATTCCTGGAATTGGTGTAATTTCTTGTGCTTCAATCATTTCAGAATTTGGAGATGTTTCTAGATTTTCTAATGCCGCAAAGATGTTGTCTTTTGCTGGTTTAGAACCTGGCATTATTGAATCAGGTACAATGTCTTCAAAAGGTAAAATGGTTAAGTGTGGTTCTGGATATCTAAGATATTCACTTATGAATGTCGCCTTAACTATTATTAGATATAACAATACTTTTTATGATTATTACTACAAGAAAATATCTGAAGGCAAATGTCATAGAGTTGCTTTATCTCATGTTTGTAAAAAACTTATAAGAGTTATTTACATTCTTGAAACTAAAAATATCCAATTTTATTCGTCTTTATTGAAATAATTGACTTATCAATTTTTCAAAAATTTCACTTTGTGAAATCTTTTTGGCTTGGAATTATTTCCAATTTTATTTTTTAAGAAAAACTATTGACTTTTAATAGTTAGCCTTTCATAAAAAAAGACACTTCCTAAAAGGAGCGTCTAAACGCGGTACCATCCTACCTTATATCTTAATTTTTTTAACGATCTTTGACCGGAAATATCTTTCGATTTTCAGCTCCAAGGTAGTAATTATTATTTATATTTATTGGTTTTCACCTATTACCAACTCTCTTTAAAATATATAATAATAATCGTGTCCTTTTCATTGCTTGATAAGAACATTCTAGCACTTTTTTATAGTTTGTCAAGTTATTTAGAAAAAGATTGTAATTTAATTGATGTTTAATTTAATAATTAGGTATTATTATAGCTCTTAGACCGTAATAGTTGTTAACACTGCTATCACTTTTAAATGTTATTTTAATGTAGTTTGAGTTAATTGTTATTGTTTCTTGTGTTCTAGTACTTCCACCATATTTCTTATTATTGTTTATACCTGTTGTTGATGTGTTAGAGTCATATATTAGAAAATAATCATAGTTTGTACTTTCAGTTTGATAGTCTAGTATAACTATTAAACTTTTTGCTCCTTCGAATGTATGTTCACCAATTATAACATTATCTTGTGAATTAGGATACGGATCATGAGCGGACTCAATTATTTTTCTAGGTATTGTAGCTATATCGCTTATTATGACATCGGTATCAGGCATTATAAATTCATTTCCATTTATAATTGTACCATTCATTTTAAATGATGTTACATAATTATTACCTGATATAGATGTTAAAGTAACTTTAGAACCTTTAAATCTACTATTAGCATCATATTTTATATCATCATTACCAGTTATTGTTATTGAATGTTCTGGAATTATATTTCCTTTTATAACATTGCTATTATATGATTTAGTTGCAATCATGTTATCTACTAATGTACTTGTTGATGATGTATAGTTCACTGTTATTTTAGCACCACTAGCTGTTGCTGCAGAAGAAAACATAAGTGAATAATTTGTAGTATTTACACTCATTATATTTATTGTTGTAGTAAGTTTTGTACAACTAATAAACATACGAGACATATTAGTCACATTTGCTGTATTAAAACTACTTAAATTTAAATTTGTTAAGGATAAACAATTAAAAAACATACTGCTCATATCTGTTACATTTGCTGTATTAAAACTACTTAAATTTAAATTTGTTAAGGATTTACAATCATAAAACATATTTCTTATATCTGTTACATTTGTTGTATTAAAACTATTTAAATTTAAACTTGTTAATGATGAACATCCATAAAACATATCATGCATATTTGTTACGTTTGAAGTATTAAAACTACTTAAATCTAAACTTTTTATGGATGAGCATTCAGAAAACATCCATCCCATATTTGTTACATTTGCCGTATTAAAATTATTTAAATTTAAACTTGTTAAGGATGAACAATGAGCAAACATCGACTGCATATTGGTTATGTTTGAAGTATTAAAACTACTTAAATCTAAATTTGTTAAGGATTTACAATAAGAAAACATCCAATACATATCTGTTGCTTCTACCGTATTAAAATTACTTAAATCTAGACTTGTTAATGATGAACACTTATAAAACATACCACCCATATTTGTTACTTTTGGGGTATTAAAACTAATTAAATTTAAGCTTGTTAAAGATGAACATCCACTAAACATCATTTCCATATTTGTCACATTTGCTGTATTAAATTTACTTAAATCCAATCTTGTTAAAGATGAACAATTATAAAACATATAGCTCATATCTGATACATTTGTTGTATTAAAACTATTTAAATTTAAACTTGTTAAGAATGAACATCTATCAAACATACTTTCCATATCTGTTACTTTCGAAGTATTAAAATTATCATTAAAATTTATAGATATTAAATTTGATATATCTTTATTATTTTCATATTTATAAAATGAAAATATATTCGAACTATAATTTGGTGCGAATATTTGTGTTTCACTTACAATATATAAATTATATAGTGCTTTTGTATTATCAGTACTATCTTTTAATCCGGTATCTATTAAATATCCATACACTTTTTTCTTTTGAGTAGAACTATAAGATACATCCCAGCATAGATTTTCTTCATTACAAACATTAGGCAAATTACTTAAATCATTATTAAATGTGATAGTTCTTACATAAGGTTTATAATTATTATTCCAAAATTCAGTACCACCATTACTCCAACTATACCCATTCTTCATAGTTGCTATTTCCATTATAATACCTTTAGTTTTTATATAAATATCACTATTTATATTAGAATCTGATTTATAATATATTGTAATACTTTTATTTAAATTATTATTTATACTACCTTCATATATATTATTATTTATTAAATTATTATAATTACTATCTTTGTAAAATTTAATAGAGCTATCCCCTATTAATTCAATAGTATAATCAGCACCTTTAGTGTTATTTAGTGTACTTAAATTTATAGTAAAAGATCCACTTGTTCCAGTTAAATGTAATTTATAACTATCATTTTCTACAACCGCATTATTTACATTTACATTAAATGACCAATCTTTTATATTTGCGGTTACATTACCATCTATTGTATTTTTAAATACAGAATAAGTATAAGATATAATAAAAAAAAGTAAAAACATCATAGTTAAATAAAAAAATTCTTTCTTCATAAATTAACACTCCTTAATAAGTTGTAATTGCATCTCAAAAAAATTGATTTTCTATAGTTTTTACTTTCTATATAATTATCAATAAAGTTATTTTTAAAATTATTTAATACTTGTATGTTTGTATATTCCTTTTTCATGTTATCAACAAACCTTTCATTATTACCTCTATCATTTATTACTATTTAATTTTACCATATTTTATTTTCTTATACAATTATATTTTGGGTTTTTATAGTAATTTTATGTGTAGTGTTACAATTGATGTGACACCATTTGTATATACAAAAAGCGATAAATCCGTTAAAATAGTTATTGCTAAAAA
>CAKOXR010000012.1 GCA_934130215.1 uncultured Bacilli bacterium | reverse complement strand
TTCGAACCCCCGCGCCGTCGCCGACCTCCTAGTTTTCAAGACTAGTCCCTTCAACCGAACTTGGGTATTTCTCCAAACCAATTTACAAGGTAGATTATAGCACATGTTTTTTAGTTGTGTCAACCTTATTTGGATTTTTTTTAAAATTTATTTTTATTTTTTTGGTTTTTATTATTATTTTCTTACATATTTCACTTTCTTTTATCATTATTATGGTTTATGTAATCTTTGTTTATAATCAATATTAAATGATTATATTTTTCTATATAATAAATTTTGTTGATTAAATAATTTATTATATAGTATTTTAGTCATTATGATAAAATAGTAAAATAAAATTTATTTAATTAAATGATAATATAAAAAATAATTGATTTTAAAATTCTTTTTTGATTAATTATTTTCTTCATTTATGCTTTTTAATAAAATTAATAATGTGTTATATTCTTTTTTGTAGATATTTGATTTTGAAATATCTAGTTCTTGATTTTCTAAAATATATTTTTCAAATGCTTCTATATCTTTATACATGTTTAAATATTCTTTTTTAGGATTCTTTTTTTGTGCTAAATCTGATAAATAAGTGTTGTTATTAAATATAACTTCAATATTTATTTTTTTTATTGTTCCATATTCACAGTAATAACCAACTTGAAATATATAATCGTCACTTGGTTCAGATTGAATTATGTTAAGAATTGGAATATTTTTAAATTTACCAATTTCAATTGGTTGTTTTTCAAATGCTTCATTAAATAAATTTACTAATCCCTGTTTATCAATTTTTTTTATTTTTAGTTCTTCTAAATCGTTAAGAGTTATTTTGGTTTTAAACTTTTGAGTGTTAAAGAAGGAACTTATTTCTTTGATTTCGTTCCTATATATTTTCGATGTTGCAAATGATGGGACAGATGTAGGAACTTTGCCCACTTCATTTCCTTTTTTGTCATATATAGGAATGTAGCAGTCTTTAATTTCTTTATATTTTAAATTATATCCATCAAATGAATAGGTTGTTTTATCATTATAGACATAGTTGTTTTTTACTTCTTTTAAGTTTTGATCTTTTTTTAAGGGTTCTATACAGAATATTTCAAACCATCCATCACTTTTTTCTTTGGTAACACATTTTGATACATATGATACAGTTATATCATTTTCTGATACTTTTGAACAACCAATTAGTAATAAACTTACCATAAGTATTATCATTATTTTTTTCATTTTTACCTTCTTTCATGTACTTAATAAGTATTTATTAATTCTTTAATATCTTTTTTTATATACTTTTTTAATGGGATATATGATAGTAAATATGAGTATGTAATTATTGACATAATAAATATAATCATTATGTATTGATTGATTGAAAAGTCCAGTTTATATATGTACTTTATTAATAACATCATTATTTGAAATGATATTATTGATATGAACAAACCAAATATGTATTTAAAGCAGTATTCAAATATAAATATTCTTTTTATTCTTTTTTTAGATAGTCCGAATAATTGTAGATATCCTATTTCTCTTTTTCTAAAATAAATATTTAAATATATATTGTTTGCAATGAAAATAAATGATAAAATGCTTATGAATATTAAGCCAACAAAGAACAGGTTAAGGAAAGTATTTAGAAGATAAATGTTACTTCCGATTTTTTTATACCAATAGCTACTATTGTATTTCAAATCAGTATAAAGTTCATCATCTATTTTTTCTCTTATTGTTACCATAATTTCATTTGATGACTTTTTTTCATCTTTAAATTCTTTTTGCATTTCTTCATACGGAATAAAGATTTGATTAGTGTCTTCTTTGTTATAGTAGCTGTTTGATTCATAAATATCATTTAAATACATATCATCATTTGTTAATACTCCAACGATTTTGTATTTTTTGTTTTTTATTATTATTTCTTTATTTTCAATATCATTATCTTTTAAATTTTCCTTATAATATTTATAATTTACTATAACTTCATTTAAATTTTGTGGATATTTTCCTTTATACATATATTCTTTTTTTCCAATAACTGTTTCTTGTTTTGGTAACAAGATATAGTATTCGTTTTCATTATCAGCGAATATATAATTTTCATATTTTGAACATTCGTATTTATTGCACATATAATTATAGTTTTCTTTTTCTAAAGATAATGTTGTAAAGGGATATTTTCTATATAAGTAGTTCATATATTCTTTTTTGAAATTAAGTTTTAAAGATATACATGATAATATAACTAAAAACAATAATGCTTGAAAAATGCAAGAAAATTTGCTTTTATTTGCATGGTATCTACTAATTGAATATTTAAAATCTGTAGGAAACTGTTTGGTTTTGGAGTTATCTAATATTATATTTTTGCACTTTATAAAATTTCTTTGTTTAATTTCTTCTACTTTTCCATATTTTATATTTATTATTTCATCAGCTGCACAATCAAATATATTTGAATGTGTAGATATGATTATTATTCGATTTTTGGTTTTTATTTGTTTAAAATAATCAACAATTTTACTGGCATTTGTTTTATCTAATGAAGCTGTCGGTTCATCTGCTATAATTATTTTGGGATTAGATATGATTGCTCTTATTATTGATACTCTTTCTCTTTCACCAATTGATAATTCTGATGGCATTTTATATAATAAACTTTGAAGTCCAAACATTTTTGATAGTTCTTCTACTAATTTGTTGTCATTTTTTATTAATAACAGATTATCTTTTATTGATAAATGACTTATTAACAAACTTTGTTGAAAAACATAACCTATTTTTTTCCTGAATTGATTTTTATTTTTTAGTTTTTTTATATTTTCATTATCTAGTGTATATATACCTTCATAATTGTTATCTATTCCGCCTATTATGTTTAATAATGTAGTTTTACCACTTCCGCTTATACCTTTTAATATGTAAATTTTACCATAATCAAGTTTTAAATTTATATTATCTAAAACTTTTCTATCATATTTTTTGGTTATATTTTTTAATTCTATCATAATAAATCTCCATTATTTTTTATTAAATCATACCAGTTTTTGGTTTTGATTTTTTTATATGTTTTATTTGAAAATATTATTGATAAACCAATTAAAATAACAAACATTATTATGCTCCCAGTAAAATCATAATTAAATAATCTAAAATTAAAGATATTAAATAAATCATTTATTATATTTAGAAATATTGCTAGTAATAAGGCAATAAAAAGTGATTTAATGAATTCCTTTGATATGTTGATTATATCTTTTTTTTCTAAATTTTTTTTGACTATTTTTATATCATACCCATATAATTGATACACACTAAATAAATACATATTATTGATTATATTTATTTTCATTGATTCATAGTAATATACTAGCGATAGAAAAATTGCAACTATGGTTATCGGTAATAGAAATGCAGCGAATGACTCAAAGGTGTGATACATATTTGCATAAGCATTTGATATTGGTTGTATATATATTTTTTTATCATATAAGCTATTGTTTTTATATTTGTTATAGGCTTTTATCATATTTGATGTTTTATTATAAAATACATGATATACTCCTTTGCCTGTATCTTCTTCATTGTAACCTTTTATGCCATCATTTATATATTTTTGATTAAAATTACCATTTACAAAATATCTTTTGTTTACTTCATCGCCCATTGCTTTAAAATAGTCATCTTTTAATGGTTTTAAAATACCTACTACTTTTAATTTATGTATTCCGTCTAGTGTTTTAATGGTTACATTTTGTCCAACTAAGCTTTTGAGATCATCTAAATTGCTTGCTAAGTCATATCCTAAAACCACTTCGTTATCGTGTTGTGGATATTTTCCATACATAAATATATTTTTTAGTGGCAAGGCTTTTTCATTTGATGGTAGTGTTATTATTTGAGATATAAAGTCTGTTTTATCAATCATGGTATCATTTCTTTGTACTGGTATATTTAATGAATAAGAAAAATCTACTGATAAAACATTTTTGTCTTTAAATACTTTTTCACATTCTTTTGATAAATTAGGAACTGGACAATACACATTAAGATAATTTACTTTATATGTGCTTTGGATTGTTTTTGATAGTTTTTGATTTATATTAAAACAGAAAAAGGTAATTAGGATACTTATTATAAAAATTAGTTCTAATAAAATATTTATTTTTTTATTTCTTTCTAAATTTCTTTCTTTTTTTATATATTTATATAAATCATCTACTTTATAATTGGAAAATTCATTTAATATTTTTTTACTTGTTGCGAGTTTATTTTTATATTTGCCTAATTCATTAAAATTTATTGTTTCATCACAATATGAAAATACATCCTCGTCATGAGTAGAACATATTACCAAAACATTTTTACTTATTTTTTTTAAGAGTTCAAATATTATTTTTTTATTTTCATAATCTAAAGATGCTGTTGGTTCATCAAGTAGTATTATTTTTTTATTTTTTAGGAGTGCAATTAAGATCGATAGTCTTTCTTTTTCACCACCAGATAATTGATTTGGATAATTATTTATTTTATCTTCTAAGGAAAATACTTTTAATAATTCGTTTATTTGTTCTATATTATTTGAGCATAATTCAATGTTTTCTTTTAGTGTTAGATAATTTATAAAATATGGTTCTTGTGTTATATAGCTGATGTAATTGTTTCCTTTAATTTGATTTTCATAGTCAATTCCGTTTATACTTATTATTCCTTTATTGTATGGTATTACACCTACCAATATATTTAAGAGTGTTGTTTTACCACATCCTGATTCACCAAATAATACATAAAAACCTGTTTTATTAAATATATATGAAAAATCTTCAAATACATAGTTAGAATTTTTGTATTTTTTATAAAGATTATTTATTGTTATTAGTTTTTCTTGCATATTGTTCACCTTAATTTCAATTCAAATTTTACTATTTTTTATTGAATATGCAACCACTCTACATGTAGAATTTTTAAAATATAAAAAAATTCTACTTTTAATGTAAAATTTAAATACCTATATATTTTTTAATTTGTAGTAAACTGATACTTGTATTTTTCAATATCTCGATTTCTATTTTTTAAACAACTAAATATCAGAGTAAAATTTTTATTATTCTGTTTTTTTATTGTTTTTGAATTAACATCAAAAAAGAAGTTACCAGCTTTAAGATATTCATTTAAGCCAAGAAGTGTATCATTTCCCATTTCCTCAAATTCAAATAAATCAATACTACCATATTTATAAATCAGATAATCATTATTTTTTATAGTTGTATCTATTGAGTAACATTTAATATCTTCTGTGTTTTTTAGTACAATTTTATTAATATACATTTTGCTAATATATCTTTTTCTTATGTATAGTCCTTCTATTATTAAATTGTTATCTAATGACACTAAATCATAACTTTTTTCTCGATTAAAAATCAAAAATAAACTGCCTAGTATAATAATTATTATGATGGCAACTAGAATAAGTATTGTTTTATTACTATGATTTTCTAAAATTTGTATTTGGGAAGAATAAAATTCTTTTAAAGAAACATTAAATTTTTTTTCTATTAATATTATAGTTTCATCGTTTGGTCTGCACATACCACATTCCCATCTGCTAACTACTTTGCCAGATGTTCTACCTAGTGACTCTGCAAATTGTTCCTGAGACATTTTTTGTTCTTTTCGAATATTATATATTGCTTTTCCTAATTCTATTTTATTATTTTTTTCAATTTTTTTATAATCATTTTTATCCAAAATGCCACCTCCCAATAATTATGTATATTTTTATTATACATTATTCGTCATAAAAATAAAATCCACAGCTTAACTTTTGTAATTATTTTATGATAATGTCTAAGCTAATTGATAAAAATTTATGATATTTTCATAAGTTATTGACCTCTAAAGTAAAACTTTTGAAAAAACTCTTTTTTCTACATGCAGAGTAGTTGTAATAATCATAAAAAAGAAATATTATTAGCTTGAAAGGAGTTTTATGAAAAAAATAATATCTATTTTATATGTATTCTTATTGTTTGCAAACCATGTATATGCTGAAGATACAAGTAGTTATGTCAACAAACAAAAAGTTATAATTAGCCAAGAAGAATATAACAACTTAAAATCCAATGGTTTTACTACTAGTGAAATTGAAACATTGGATAAATTCACTATTGGAAAAAACAAAAACTTAAAAGGAAAAGTATTGTTACAAAATGAGTACTTGCAAAATAATATTGCTAGAAATATTCAAAATGGTTATATTGAAACCGAGTATAAAAAAATAACAACAACTATAACGGAATTTAGTAATTTCTTTAGATATAAGATAACAGTTGAATGGAAAAAGATGCCCTATTATAGAAGCTATGATATAATAGGGATTGGAAAAAATAGTAATGTTTCAATTAACGGTAACATTAACTTTGTTCAAAATTATTGTTATAAAAATGGTGAATGCTCATCTAGTTACGATTTTTATCCAAATTATGGTGATAACGGATTTGGTGCTTTGTTTCAGTTAGCACCCAGTAAGAATGTGAATAGTATAATAATTACTCTATTTTATAATGTTAAAAAGAGTAACGAAAGTAACACAATAACTAGATTGGATGCTTATGGTGACTATAAGCATGCAACAAAAAACATTTCTCTTAAAAATGCAAAAAAATTTAGTGTACAAGGTGAACTCGGTATTGAATTGGATCAAAGTATTTCAAGCTATTATGACAATATTAGTATTGCCCATGCTTTTAAAACAGGTAGTTGGTAATCTATTTCAAATCATAAATATGCAGTAAAATTTACTGCATATTTTAATTTTAATTACAAAAAAATCCCTGTTAGGGATTTATTGCTAATTGGTGCACATGAAGGGACTTGAACCCCCACGAAGTTACCTCCAGCAGATTTTGAGTCTGCCGCGTCTGCCATTCCGCCACATGTGCATAAAACAATTATAGCATATTTATAATTGTTTTCAAATATTTTCTTTGTATTTTGTTGTAAATAAATCAACATCTTCAATAATTTCAAATTCTTTATTAACTGGTATTAAATCATTTTTTGATTTTAAACCAAAATAATCTAAAAATCTATCGGTTGTTTTATATAAATTAGGATGTCCTGCTACATCTGATTTCCCACATTCTGTTATTAAGCCTCTTATTAACAACTTTCTTAGAGCATATGTACTATTAACTCCTCTTATTTCATCTATTTGAATTCTAGTAATTGGTTCATTATATGCTATTATTGCAAGTATTTCTAAACCAGCTTGACTTACTGGTCCTACAATATAATTATCAGCTAGTTTTTTGAAATAATCAACATATTTACTTTTTGTAACAATTTTATAATTATTACCAAATTTTATTAATTCTAGTCCACTATTTGTTTCATACTTTTTTCCTAGTTCTTTAACAATATTTTCTATATTATCTAGTTCAAGAATTTTTTTTATCGTTTGTTCACTAAGACCTTCGTCACCCGATAAAAATAGTAAACCTTCTAGTATTTCACTATAATTCATGCCATACCCCCTAATAGATATATATCACAAAAGTTATTTTCTTGTTCAATTCTAATTTCATGATTTCTTGCTAAATCAAGAATTGATAAAAAAGTAACAACTATATAATCTTTTGATCTAACATTAAATAAATCATTAAATAAAATTCTTTTTTTATCATATATAATTTTTTTAATTTCTTTACTTCTTTCAAAAACAGAATATTCTTTATATGTAACTTTTGTTTCTATTGGTTTCATATCATTTAAATTTTGTAAAACTTTTTCTAGTGCTAGTTTTAAATCGTCAGCACTTCCCATATTTTTATATTCTTCATAACTAACAAACTCATGACAATCACTTGGGTATTTATCAAGCATAGTACTTCTTTTAAAAGCAAGTTCTTTTAAATTTTCACTAAATTCTTTATATTCTTTATAATCATATAATTTATTAATTATTTCTTCCTTAAATTCTTCTGTTACTTCTTCAATATTAGTACTTGGTAATAGTGTTTTTGATTTAAATTCTATCAATTCTGCTGCCATTACTAAATATTCAGATGCTATATCTAAGTTCATATTTTGCATTTCATTTATATAACTTAAATATTGTTCTGTAATACGAGCAATTGAAATATCACATATATCTATATTATCTTCTTTTATTAGATGAAGTAAAAGGTCTAATGGACCTTCAAAATCTTCTATTGTAAATACCAAAATATCACCTACAAATCAAAACTATGGGGTAGTAATTCATCTAAGGTATATTCATTTATACCTTTTGAATCTGAATATGTATATATTTTAAAATCTAAATTAGTGTATGATCGCATAAATTGCCTACAATAACCACATGGAAATGTTTCATTATATTCTTCATTGTCTTTTTTTCCAACAATAAATATAGCTTTAAATTTTCTTTCACCATTACTTAAAGCTTTTACAAATGCACATCTTTCAGCACATATACTTTGAATACCAGCATTTTCTATATTACATCCTGTATAAACTTTATTATTTTCTGTAACAAGTGCTGCTCCAACTTTAAATCCAGTTAATGTACATGCATTTTCTCTTACTTCTTTAGCATATTTAATCAATAAATCTTTATTCATACACCCTCCAAGTCTTTATTACAACTTAATTCTACTATAAATATTATTTTTTTTCAATAAAAAAGAAATCTTTTTTAGATTTCTTATTTAATTTGTATGCTTTTTTTATCTTTAGATTCTTCTATTTTTGGAACTTTAATCTTTAATGTACCATTCTCAAATGATGCTTCAACTTCATCAGTTTTTAAATCACCAAGATAAAATGATCTTTCAAATTTACCATATCTTCTTTCATGACAAATATAATTTTTTGTTTTTTCTGTTTCATCAAAGTGTTTAGATGCTTTAACTGTTAAATAGCCATTATCAACATCTATGCTAATATCTTCTTTTTTAAAACCAGGAATATCAACTTCGATGTTATATGCACCATCTTTCTCATAAACATCACATTTCATATTATTATTTGAATTAAAGTCTTCAAATACATCATCTAAAAAATAATTTCTAGGTATTAATTTCATATCTATTCCTCCATTTCACATATATAATTATATCACTTTTTTGGCACTTGTCAATAGTGAGTGCTAATTTTTTTTATAATTTTCTATTTTGATCATATTTTTCTTTTGGAGAATCATCTACATATTGATTATTATAATTATAAGCATTTGTATCTATTACAACGATAGGTATATTATAATATTTTGCGACTTCTTTATCTGCTATAGATATATCATTATAACAAATTACATAATCAGGCATTAATTTAGAAAGTTCTATTTTTTTGGATTTTTCTTGATATACTATTTCATTATATCCAATTGTTTCTTTAACTAAATTTTCTGGTGTGTACATTTTTTGAACATAATCCGAATGAATACCGCTAAGTGAATCATAGTTTGAAAATGAATCTGAATTTCTTAAATGTACAAAACGAGTATAATCTAAATTTGAAAATCCAAATGCTATTAAATCCTTAGGATTATTATATGTTCTTATATTTTTTGAACCAATATAACTTAAAGAAAGTCCATCATGTAATTTTTCTTTCCAAACATTTAATTTTAAATTTGGATCATATTTACTTTGACCTGAAACATGAATAAAAGCAAAAAATTCTTCGCCTTTTAATTCATATACAGGAACACCATATAATTCTGACTTTTGAAGTGATAATTGTTTTGACATATTCCGTGGGTTAATTGCTGCTGAGATTAAATCTTTATATGATTTATTTTGACTATTTTTATAATCATCATAAAATATTTCAACTAAATTATTATATTTTAAACATTCATTATAAATTCTTTTTCTATCTTCAAAACTTAAATTTTCAAAATTTTGGATTTCCTTATAAAGTTTAAATCTTTTTTCATCAATTACTTTATCATTTAAACTTTCATTGTATGATATCATTACATTTAAATTTTTACAAAAATTTGTGGGATTATCTTTAAAAAATCTATCAATTAATATATTTTTCATTAAAATGATATCATATTTATAAAATAAACCTATTCTAGATTTTAAATTATTTATATTTATGCCTTCTAATATCATAAAATTTACAATATCATTATTAAATAAATTATCATATTTTAAATTATTTTCTATACTTTCAATTATTCTCTTAATTTGAGGAAATAATCCATCATATTCTTCAATCATTTTATCATACATTCGGTTTCTTTTTTCATCAATTTCATAAGCTGATACAGTATTATTTTTAACAAAATTATCCATAAAATAACGATAAGATATTATTGAATCAATATTTAGAATCATGTTTTGAAACTTTTTATCAAGTGCTACAGAATCTGGTAATGTAACATTATTTAAAATTATATTTGTAATATATTTTGGATCTGATGAAAAAATTATATTTTTTGATTTTTCATATTTTATTAATTCATTAAATACTTTAGGTTGAGATGACTGTAAAATATTTTTTAAAAAAGGACTATTTAAAATATGATTTAAATATTTAGGTTCTTGAAGTAATTCTATTTTAACAGTTTCTGTAAAGGCAGGAAAATATTTTTCTTCATTATTTTTTACCATATATTCCATAACATATCTTGCTGTTACTATATTTAAATAATTAATATTGTTAATTATATCAGTTGAAAAAATAATATTTAATACTTTTTCATTTTTTATAAAATTCGCATTATCTATACAATTCACTAAAATAAGCTCTATTAATTCAACATTTTTATTATTTTTTAGAACTCTATTTACCATATCTTCGTCCAATAAATTATTAGAATTTTTAATATTTTGTACAATCCATACAAGTGCATAATATCTTTCATTTTCTAGTAAAAGATCCCTTATTTCAGTTTCTTTTAATAATTCTTCATTTTTAATAAGATATTTATATAATTCCATATTTCCTAGTCTTTTTAATTCTTCTATATTCATAGTATCACCATTATAATAATACAAAAAAAAACTCCTAAAATCAAGGAGTTTAGTAATTATTTGCTTTTCTTTCAAAAAAACTTTGCGGATGATTACAAACAGGGCAAACTGAAGGTGCTGTTTTACCAACTACTATATGGCCACAATTACGGCAAATCCATATTGCATCATTTTCACTTGAGAAAACTAATTCATCATTTATGTTATTTAATAACTTTTTATATCTTTCTTCATGTGCTTTTTCAATTTCTGAAACCATTTTAAATTTGTTTGCAATTTCAGTAAATCCTTCTTCTAATGCTTCATGATACATTCTATCATACATATCAGTCCATTCATAATTTTCTCCTTGAGATGCTGATAAAAGATTATCCGAAGTTGTTTTTATATCTCCACCCTCTAAATATTTAAACCATAATTTGGCATGTTCTTTTTCGTTATTAGCAGTTTCTTCAAAAATTGCTGCTATTTGTTCATAACCTTCTTTACGAGCTTTTGATGCAAAATAAGTATATTTGTTTCTAGCTTGACTTTCACCTGCAAAAGCTTCTTTTAAATTTGCTTCTGTTTTAGTTCCTTTTAAATCCATAAAAAACCTCCTATATATATATTATCATATTTTTTTTGAAAAAAAAATAAGTTTAAACAAATAAACTTATTCTTATTGCTTTTTTTAATGCTGTTTTATATATATTTTCTATATTAGAATTGTTATTAAACAAATCTTTTTTAAACAATTTATTCCATAATGGGCCTTCAAATGTATAACCAATATTTTTATGATTACATATAAGATAAGAAGTAACTTTAGAAGAATTTGAATTATAAATACTTATATCAGAATTATTTTTCTTTAATGAACTTTGCATTTTCTCTAACATTTTATTATCATCAACATTAATATTATCAATAAATAAAATATATTTACCTGATGATTTTTGAAGTGCTAAATCAAATACTGAATCTTTTGTTTCATATATTTTAATTCTAGAATCGAGAAATGACCAGTTATTACATATATTAAGTGTTTCATCTTTTGAACCACTATCTATTATTATAATTTCAAAATCTTTATAAGATTGCTTAATAAGTCCCATTATTATTCTATTTAAATGTTCAGCAGTATTTAAAACCGGAACAATTATACTTATTTTTTCCATAATCGTTTTCCTCGTTTCTTGATGGTTATTCTAATCAAAAAAGAGGATGTTGTCAAATCAAATTAATAAATTTTTTATTCAGTTATTTTTGTAATTGCTTCCTTAATTATTTTAACAGAATTATTAAATTTTTGTGTTTCTTCATCAGTTAAATCTACCTTCATTTTTTTACTAACTCCATTTTTATTAATTACTGATGGTAAACCAATATAAATATCATTTTTTTCATCATAAGTAGAAACAGTTATAATTGCATTTTCATTTCCTAAAATAGCATTTGTTATACTTACCAAACACATTCCAATACCATAATAAGTAGCTCCTTTTTTATTTATAATCTCATAAGCTGCTTTCCTTACTTGATTTTCTAAATTAATTTGTTCATCTTCATTTAAAAAACTATCTATATTTTGAAGCCCTATATTAACATTACTCCAAGGAACAAATTCAGAATCTCCATGTTCCCCTATAACATATCCATGAACATTTTTAGGATTTATATTTATCCTTTCACCAACAAGAAATCTTAATCTTGCAGTATCAAGACTTGTTCCACTACCCATTACTTTATGATAAGGCAATTTAGAATATTTTTGAGTTAAATAAGTCATAACATCAAGAGGATTAGTTGCAACTAAAAATATCCCATTAAAATTATTTTCCATTACTTTTGTTATAATTTCTTTAAAAATTTTGCTATTTTTATTAATTAAATCCATCCTTGTTTCACCAGGATTTTGATTAGCACCAGCTGCAATTACAATAATAGTGGCATTTTTACAATCTTCATAAGATCCTGCTTTTATATCAATTTTAGATGGTGATAGTGATAAACAATGATTTAAATCCATTGCCTCCCCTACTATTCTATCTTGGTTAATATCAATTAAAACCAACTCATTTACATTTGTTTTTTGATTTAATAATGCATAGGCATAACTCATACCAACATTTCCGCATCCTATAATAACTACTTTGTTTTTTTCCATAATTATCTCACTTTCTATGTTTATTTTACCATAATATATAAAAGAATAATACTTTATTTTTAAAAAATGTGGTATAATTGTTGAAAGCGGGGTAAAAAAAAGTTTAGATTTACTAAACTTTAATAAACTTATGGCAGGGGTAGCAGGAGTTGAACCCACATTAACGGTTTTGGAGACCGTCGCTCTACCATTAAACTATACCCCTAAGACAAAATATATTATACATTTAAAAATATAATTTGTCAATTAATAATTAAGTGAGGAAGTAAAATGGAAAGAATATTAACTGGTTTAAAACCAACTGGTGAATTAACACTAGGAAATTATATTGGGGCAATTGTGCCTTTACTTGAACTACAAAAAAAATATGATGAAATTTATTTGTTTGTTGCTGATTTACATGCATTAACAGTACCACAAGATAAAATTTTATTAAATTCTAGAATTAAAAAGTTTATTGCGATGTATTTAGCATGTGGAATTGATCCTAAAAAGGTTACCATTTATATACAGTCAGAAAATGAATATATACCTGCAATTTCATGGATTCTTGAATGTAACACTTATTATGGTGAAGCATCTAGAATGATCCAATTTAAAGAAAAAAGTAAAGAAAATAATAATTTTTCGATTGGTTTATTAACTTATCCAATATTAATGGCAGCAGATATTTTATATTGTGATGCTACTTATGTTCCTGTTGGAATTGATCAAAAACAACATGTAGAACTTGCAAGAGATATTGCGGAAAGATTTAATAATAGATATGGAACTACTTTTGTAATACCAAAACCTCTTGTTAAAAAAGAAAGTACAAAAATTAAAGATTTGAAAAATCCTTCTAAAAAAATGAGTAAATCAGAAGAAAATCCAAATGGAGTTATCTCAATGTTTGATAGTTCTATTGAAATTAGAAAAAAAATAAAGGGAGCAACTACTGATTCAGATATGATAGTTAAATATGATGAAGAAAATAAACCGGGGATTTCTAATTTATTAAATATTGTATCTTCTATTACCGGAAAAAATATTTGTGAAATTGAACAAATGTTTGAAGGAAAAAATTATGGTGAATTTAAAAATTATGTAGCGGATGTTGTTTGTAAACATATCGAAGAAATTCAAAATAAATACAATGAACTATTAAATGGAAATGAAATTAATAAAATACTTGACGATGGAATAAAAAAATCAAGAGATCTTGCTAAAGAAAAATATGAATTAATAAGAGAAAGGATAGGATTAAATATAGGAAGATAACTCTTCCTTTTTAATAATTTTATGAAAAAAATTGAATTACTTAGTCCTGCTGGAAGTATGGAAGCCTTAATGAGTGCTATTCATAATGGAGCAGATGCTATATATTTAGGTGGAAGAAAATTTGGGGCAAGAGCTTTCGCTAAAAATTTTGATAATATAGAAATAATAAAAGCTATTAAATATGCACACTTATATAATGTAAAAATTTATGTTACTATTAATACTTTAATATACGACGATGAAATTGATGATGTCTTAAATTTTATTGAATTATTACATAAAAATAATGTTGATGCCATTATTATGCAAGATATTGGACTTATGAATATAACTCATAAAAAGTTTCCTAATTTATGTATTCATGCTTCTACACAATGTCATAATCATAATAAAGAAAATATTGAATTTTTAAAAAATCTTGGAGTTAGCAGAATTGTTCTTGATAGAGAAATGTCATTAGATGAGATTAACAATTTAGATATTGATATTGAAAAAGAAATATTTATTCATGGAGCACTATGTATAAGTTACTCAGGTTGTTGCTTAATGAGTTATTTAAATGGAGGACGAAGTGGTAATCGTGGAGAATGCACAGGTTGTTGTAGATTACCTTATAAATTATTTATAAATGATAAAGAATTTAAAACTGATGGCAATTACTTACTTAGTACAAAAGAATTAAATACCTCAAAAAAACTTGATGAAATACTAAAATCAAATATTACATCACTAAAAATAGAAGGACGAATGAAAAGCCCTGAATATGTTGGATTTATAACAAAATATTATAGAAACATTATTGATGGTAAAGTTAATAGTCAATTAGATGAAAAAAATTTAAAACTTTTATTTAATAGAGATTTTACAGAAGGATTTTTATTTAAAGAAAATAATATAATGAATATTAAAAGTTCTAATCATCAAGGAATTATTATTGGAAATGTTGTTGAATATAATAAAAAATTTATTAAAATAAAATTAACAGATGAATTAAATCAAGAAGATGGAATTAGATTTAAAAATGGAAAAGGCATGATTGTTAACAAATTATATAATAGTAAAAATTTATTAACATCATCTGTTGATAAAAATTGTATAGCTATTGTTCAAAATAAATGTAATATTAATTCACTAGGAATTGTTAGAAAAACAATAAGTTCGAAATTACTTAAAGAGCTTAGAAATTATGATCAAAAAAAGGTAGATATTGATTTTACAGTTAAAGCATTAAGTGGGGAACAACTTGAAATCAGTATATATAGCAATCCTTTTAAAGCAACAGTTAAAGGTAACATTATTCAAAAATCAGTTAATTGTGAAACAACAAATGATATGATTGTAAAGCAATTAACAAAACTTGGAGATACACCATTTAAAATAAGAAATATTAATATTGAAAAATCTGATCAAATATTTATTGCTGTAGGGGAATTAAATGAACTAAGAAGAAAATTAGTTAATGAATTAATTAATAAAAAATGCGAAAACAAAACTATAGTTATTAACAATTTTGTTGATAAAGTTGTTAATTATAAAGATAAAACAAAAACTATTAACATTTTTGTTAAAAACGAAGAACAATATAGAGCTGCTGTTTACTCAAATGTTGATAACATTTACACATCTAATATTAATTTACATAATAAATATCCTAATACATTTTTAAAACTTCCTAGAGTTATTATGGATAGAAAAGATTTTAAAGATGATAATTTGTTAATAACAGAAATTGGTTCTACATGTTATTGTAAATCTAATAATGTATTTGGAAGTTATGAACTTAATGCTATAAATAATAAATCATTACAATTGTTACATAAAAGTGGTGTTAAACAAATAACTTTGTCACCCGAGATAAATAATAAGATTCATTTAATTGATACCGTTAATAATAATGTTGAAATTATTGTTTATGGATGGTTAGAAGCTATGATTATGAAATATTCTATAATAAAAGATTTAACAGGTAGTCCTTTAAGTAAGGAAAATAAATATTATTTAAAAGGAAATGGCGAACATATGTTCCCTATTTTACAAAATAATAATTTAACGACTATTCTTAATTACAAACCCTTAAATGAAATTGATAAAATTGAATATTATACAAATCTTGGAATTAATCATTTTAGAATTGATTTATTTAATGAAAATTTTGATGATACATTAAAAATTATTAAAGATATTAAGAAAAAAATCATATAATATTAATGGTGATTAGATTGGCTATTTTGGCACATACAACTAAAGAAAGAGATATGCTGGCTAGACTTATGAGAGCAGAAGCAATTGGTGAGGGAGAACTGGGAATGTTAATGGTCGGGAATGTGGTCGTTAATCGTGCAATTGCTGATTGTTATACATTTAAAGATTTAAGGAATTTAAATGAAACCATCAATCAAAATCCTGGTGGTTTTTCTGGCATTAATAGTCCTCTTTATTTTAGTAATCCAACTTCTAAGGAAAAGAATTTAGCAGATAAGGTTTTAAAAGGTCAATATTATTATCCAGCTACTAATGCTTTATGGTTTTATGCACCTGGAGTTAATGTTGCTTGCGCTCCTACTTGGTATGAGCAAAGAAATTCTGGAAGATATAAAAACCATTGCTTTTATGTTCCTGATCCTGGAGTATGTAAAGAAATACGATAAAAAAACTATAATGAAATATTCATTATAGTTTTAATTTGGAATAATTAATTTTTGACCTATATTTAATAAATTACTAGTTAAATTATTGATTTTTTTTAATTCTGTTACACTTTTTTTATATTTATCTGCAATACTATATAAAGTATCTCCTTTTTTTACAGTATAAGTTAAATCTTTGGTTGTTTGTGGTATTAATAATTTATTACCTACTTTTAGTGTATTGGTTGTTAGGTTATTTGCTTTTTTTATTTCATCAACTGTTACACCATTTTGTTTTGCAATCGAGTATAAACTATCGCCTTGTTTTATTGTGTATATATTTTTTTTAGATTCAGTTGATGGTATTAATATTTTTTCACCAATTTTTAAATTTGATGAATTTAGGTTATTAAGTTTTATGATATCATCTACTGTTACTCCATATTTTTGGGCAATTGAATATAAATTATCTCCTTTTGATATAGTATATGTTGTTGTATTTTCTATTGGTGGTTTTGGATTGGTTGGGATTATTAATTTTTGGCCAACATTTAATAGATTACTTTTAATATTATTTGCAGATTTAATGTTTTCTACAGTTGTATTAAATTTATTAGCAATATTCCATAAACTATCTCCTTTTTGAACGATATAGTTTTTTTCTGAATTATATCCTATATAGTCAAGTATTGCATCAACAACTGCATTAGCATATTTTTTTGCATTAGACTTTAATTGCTCAACATCGTCTGATTTACTATCTAAGAAGCCATATTCTACTAATACTGGTTCTGTTTTGCCTGTATTTCTATGAATAAAATAATAGTCTTTTGATGTATTACCGGGCAATCTTCTTTGATAAGTTTCTCTTACATTTTGTCCTGATTTAGCTAGAGAATTAAGTATTTTATTAGCAAGAGTACTTTTGTTTCTTAAGGCATATACTACTTCTGCACCGTCACCACCCCCGAAGTCGTAGAATGTAGGCATTATAAATTACTTCATAATTATTGCTAATATTTACAATAAATGGTAAAATATATAACTAAATTTACGGAGGTGTATTATGTCTTTTATATTACATAGCAATTTTTTTGATATTATAATTTCTATTCTAATTGTCTTAAATGTTGTTTTTACAATCATTTTATCGATTGGTGATTTTAAAAAAGACTTAAATAATTGTAATAATAATGAGAAACTAACAAAAATACAATTATTTAAACTTATAGTAATAATAATTTATGTTGTAGCACTTGCAATAATTGTAATGAAAATCGCGAAAAAATACAACATCGATTCTTATTTAACATTAATTTATTATGCTTCTTTTGTAGTTGCTGCAATAAAACTATTTAATAAAAACATAAATGATTTAACATTAGAGAACAAAATGACTTATATAATGACAACAACGTTATTTTCAATATTTTTTTCTAGTAATGCATCACAAATATATTTAAATACACCATTAAATATACAACATACTATTAAAGAATATTTGTTATTACTATTCTTGAGTGTTAAAATTATATTTTTTATCTTTTGTATTATTATTAATTTATCAATATTTGCCTCAAATCTTGCAATTTTATTTAACAAAACTTTTAAAAAAGCAAAAGAACTTTTTAACAAATTTTTAATTAAAAGATTTGAACTGCAATTATATAATTTTTACTTGTCAAGCAAATATTCAAAAAAGTTCTTTGCATTAGATATAATTATATTTATAATATTATGTCCTTTTCAAATAATTTTATATTTTATATTTATATCTATTATATTATTTCTTAGATTTTTACTAAAAAAATTACTTGGTTTTGGTAGTATACTAACTAATTATTTTTATAATAGTAAAGAGTTTATTTCAAAAGCATTAAAAATATCAATTATATTTTCATTGTTAATTGGTTATGTAGTAGCGACATATAACCAAAAAATAATATGCAATGATACAAAGGATATTTACAATTTACTTGTTACAGTTATTTTAATTCCAATAGTATATGATAGTATTAAGTCTAAATCATAATTTTATACACTAAACTTATAAATTATTTCTACATTTTTGTCTTTATCAACAATTATTTTGTCTACTAGTATGAATAATAATTCTCTAGTAGGTTTTTTCATACTAATTAGTTCTTTGATTTTTTGTTTTATTTCTTCATCATTATGTTTTTTAGGAACTACATTAATAGAATTTTCTAATTCTTTTATTCTAGAGTTGTATGTTCTTATTAGATTTTCTGTGTTAGAAGATAATCTTGTATAAGTATCAACTGAGATTATCCCATTATATTTATCTTCATATAAAGCATCTATTTTTAGTTGTAGTTCTTTGATATTATTTTCTAATTTTTGTTTTTCTATAATCAAATCTTCCTTGTTATCCTTCTCACTTTTTACATTAGATACCAAATCATCAATATCAACTTTTTCTATATACTTTTTACAAGTTTTTTTGATTTGATTTAAAACTACTTTTTCAAAACTATTATACTCTGAAAAGTGTGGTTCACATAATCTTTGTCTTGGACTTCTAGAATATTTGTTGCAATTTATAGACCAGTAATTGCGTTTTTCTCTATAACTAACCGTTAGCTTATTACCACACTCCTTGCAATAAAGTAAGCCCTCTAATAGCCTCTGTGGACGATTTAATTTTACTGTTCTAGTTCTGTTAGCACTTGTTTGTATTTGATTAAATACTGCTCTATCTACTAATGGTTCGTGGGTATTTTCTACAATTATCCAATACTCACTTGAAAGACATATTCTCTTTTGTGATTTATAATTTAATTTTGTCTGAACATTTTGAATCATATCACCAGTATACATTCTATTTTTTAATATTTTGTTAATCGTACTACAAGTCCAGATGTATTCATTTATTTGCCTTTTTGATTTTTTTATTTGTTTATATGCACTTGGTGTTGGAATATTTTCATTATTTAATCTTTCAATTATATCTGA
>CAKOXR010000011.1 GCA_934130215.1 uncultured Bacilli bacterium | reverse complement strand
TATGTTAGAGATAATATAGATGTTATGAAAGAAGCTGTAAATATAGCAACTAAAGTAGTAAATGATAATACAAAACCAAATTTTATAGATTATAATAAAATAAAATTAGGAATCAGAGATGAATTAGGAAAATATTTTTATAATGAAATTGGTACAAAACCAATGATATTATTAATAGTACAAGAAATATAGAAAGTTTTAAAACTTTCTTTTTTTGACAAATAAAACAAATAAAAAAATATATAATATATACGGTGATATAATGTATAGATATTATATATTTAATATAAAAAACAAATTTAAAAATGATTTAAACCTATATAGACTATTAAAAACACTATATACATTAAATCTAAAATATATTAATTATGGAGAATTATTATATAATGAATCATGTAAACCAATAAATAAAGATTTAATCGAAGAAATACTAAAAGATTATAATGCAACAAAAGTTTCATCGAAATACTTTATATGTTTAAACCAAGAAATAACCATTATAATAATTAAATATTCAAGAATAATAATAGTATCAAATATACTATATCCAGACATATTTAAAAGATTACAAAATGAAAATTCAAACTTTTTTTGTTGCGACTTTAAAAGAGATAATTACTTTTATATAGCAAAAAGTGTTGTAAAATTAAATAATTTATAGTAAAATTAAATGGGAGATGAAAATATGCCACAATTATTAATAGACATATTATATTTGCTTTTTGGATTAATTATTGGACTTGTAATAGGATTCTTTGTAGCACGAAATATAATGCAAAAATATATGAAAAAAAATCCACCAATAAATGAACAAATGATAAAAGCAATGATGACACAAATGGGAAGAACCCCAAGTCAAAAACAAGTAAATCAAATGATGAAGTCAATGGCTAAATATATGTAGTCATTTTCTTTTCGAGGTGAAATATGTTTGAACCCATTATAAATAATATACCAGCACATATATGTGCACTAATTGGACTAATATTCTTAATAATAAGTACACAAGTAAAAGAAAAAAATAAAATATTAATAAATCAAACATTATTTTCTTTCTTCTTCTTTTTACAATATATTTTATTAGGAATACTATCAGCAAGTATGTTAAGTTTAGTTAGTATAATCAGAAACTTATTATACTATAAAACTTCAAACAAAAATTATAACATAATTATATTACTAACAATTATAGTAGGAATCATAACAACAATACTAGATATGAAAAATTATGCATTTATAATAAGTGTAACACCATTAATAATTAACCTATTATATACAATATCATTAAGTAAAAATAACATAAAATTTATAAAAAAAACATTTTTTATATGTTCAATAATATGGATAATATATAACTATTTAGTAAAAGCATACATAGGTGTAATTGTAAATTTATTGGAAGCAATATCTTATATATATTTATTTTTAAATAAAAAAAAGGAGGATTTATGAAAGTTGGAATAATTGGAACAGGAGCATATGGTTTAGCACTTTCAAAAGCATTTAACAAAAATAATGAAGTAATAATATGGACTAAATTAGATAATGAATATAAAGAATTAAAAGAAAATAAAACAAATAAAAAAGTATTACCAGAATTTAAATTAGAATCAAATATAAAAGTAACACAAAATTTAGAAGAAGTAACAAATGTAGATCTAATAATAATCGCAATACCTGCTAAATTTGTTGATGATATATCAAAAGAAATAAAAAAATATATAAAAAATCAATATATATGTATTGCAACAAAAGGAATTGAACAAGAAACATGTTTATTTCCAATAGATGTATTTAAAAAATATAATAAAACAAGTAAAATTGCAATAATATCAGGACCATCTTTTGCACGGGATATGATAACAGACTGTCCAATTGGACTATCTGTTGCAAGTAAAAGTAAAAAAACAATCAATATAATTAAAAAAGCATTAGAAAACACAAATATAAAACTAAGAGAAACAACAGATGTAATTGGATTAGAAATATGTGGATCAATTAAAAATGTAATAGCAATAGCATCAGGAATATTAAAAGGATTAGGATATCCAGAATCAACTGAAGCCATGTTTATAACAGAATCATTACATGATATAAAAAATTTAATAAAAGCATTAGGAGGAAATAAAAAAACAATCCTTTCTTATGCTGGATTCGGAGATCTATTATTAACTAGTACATCATATAAAAGTCGTAATTTTACATTTGGAACTATAATTGGAAAAAACGAAAACAAAGAAGAATACATTAAAAATAATACAATAGAAGGATTATATACATTAAAAAGCATTTACAAATTAATAAAACATAAAAATGTAGATATGCCAATAATAGATTTAATCTATGATATTATATTTAAAGATAAAAACCCATCAAGTTTATGTAATTTTTTAATTGAAAAAAAATAAAAGAACGAAAGTTCTTTTAAAAAATATATTAAGGAGTAAAAAATGAAAATAAGTGAAGTTGACATAAATAAAGTAAGTCCAATGATGAAACAATACATGGAAATAAAAAAAGACAATCCAGATATAATTATCATGTTTAGATTAGGGGACTTTTATGAAATGTTTTTTGAAGATGCAATTAATGTAAGTAAAGAACTAGAACTAACACTAACTGGAAAATCAGCTGGTTTAGAAGAAAGAATACCAATGTGTGGAATACCATACCATGCTATTAATGTATATTTAGAAAAACTAGTAACAAACGGACATAAAGTTGGAATTTGTGAACAATTAGAAGATCCTAAAACAGCAAAAGGAGTAGTAAAAAGAGGATTAACAAAAATTGTATCCAAAGGAACATTTACAGATGAAAGTTTAAATGAAAATGAAAATAATTATATTGGTGGACTAATAGATTTTGAACATATTTACTCACTATCATATATTGATTTATCAACCGGAGAAGTAAATGTAACATTAGTTAACCATGATATAGCAAGTATAGTAAGTGAAATCGTAAATATTGGTATAAAAGAATTAATAATGAACGATAAATGTGATATAAATATTAAAACATTATTACAAGAACATTATAAAATAGCAGTAACAATAGAAAATGAAATAAAAGAAATAAATAATTATAAATATATCTATGAAAATATAGAAGATATAAGATATATAAAACCAGTACAATACTTAATAACATATTTATTAAAACTTGAAATGCAAGAAATACCACACTTAATGAAAGCAAATATAATAAAAACAAATGATTATTTAAAAATGGATATTCATACTAAAAGAAATCTAGAATTAACAGAAACATTAAGATTAAAACAAAAACAATATTCATTATTATGGTTATTAGATAAAACAAAAACTGCACCTGGATCTAGAATGTTAAAGAAATTTATTGAAAATCCATTAGTAAATGAAAATGAAATAAATAATAGACTAGATATAGTAGAAAAATTAATACAAGAATTTATATTAAAAAGTGATTTAAGAGAAGCATTAAATGGAGTATATGATATAGAAAGATTAACAGGAAGAATAGCACTAGGCGGAGCAACAGCAAGAGATTTAATACAACTTAAAAATTCACTTTCAAATTTACCAGTAATATTAGATATATTAAAAAAAATAAATTATCCAAAACAATTTATAATTCCTAAAGAACTATATAATCTTTTAAATTTAAGTATAAACGAAGATGCACCAATAACATTAAAAGAAGGAAATATAATAAAAGAAGGATTTAATAGCCAATTAGATGAATTAAGAAACATTCGAAAAAACGGAAAAGATTTTATAGCACAATTTGAAAATGAAGAAAAAATAAAAACAGGAATTAAAAATTTAAAAGTAGGTTATAATAGAGTATTTGGGTATTATATTGAAATATCAAAAGGAAATTTAAATCTAGTAAAAGATGAATACGGATATGAAAGAAAACAAACACTAGCTTCATCTGAAAGATATATAAGTAAAGTATTAAAAGAAAAAGAAGACTTAATATTAACAGCAGAAGAAAAAATAATAAAATTAGAATATGATTTATTTATTGAAATTAGAAATAAAGTTAAAAAATATATAGTAGAACTTCAAAAAATATCACAAATAATAAGTGAAATAGATGTATTACAATCATTTGCAACCATTGCTGAAGAAAACAATTATGTAAGACCTATATTTACAAACGATAATGAAATTAATATTATTGAAAATAGACATCCAGTAATAGAAAAAGTAATAAATAATTATGTTAAAAATGATATCAAATTTGATAAAGACACTAATATTTTATTAATAACAGGACCAAATATGGCTGGTAAATCTACATATATGAGACAATTTGCAATCACAATAATAATGGCTCAAATAGGATCATTTGTTCCAGCAGATAAAGCATATTTACCAATTTTTGATAAAATATTTACAAGAATAGGAGCAAGTGATGACCTAGTAAGCGGAGAATCAACATTTATGGTTGAAATGAATGAAGCAAATCAAGCAATAAAAAAAGCAACCGAAAAAAGTTTAATTTTATTTGATGAATTAGGACGAGGAACAGCAACATATGATGGAGTGTCACTAGCTCAAGCAATAATCGAATATATTCATGATAACATAAAATGTAAAACATTATTTAGTACTCATTACCATGAATTAACAGAACTAGACAAAAGTTTAAAACATTTAAAAAATATTCATGTAAGTGCAAATGATGAAAACGGAAATATTACTTTTTTACATAAAATAGAACCCGGAAGTATTGATAAAAGTTATGGAATTCATGTTGCTTCACTAGCTGGATTACCAGATAATTTAATAAAAAGAGCAAATCAAATATTAAAACAATATGAAACAAAAGAAACAAAACAAAAAGTTTTAATTCAAGAATGTATTCCAGTAGAAGATCTATTACCAAGCCCAAATATTATAGAAGAAGAAATAAAAAAAATAGATCCAATGAATATAACACCAATGGAAGCATTAAATATTTTATATAAATTAAAAGAAAAGATAAAATAATATTTGTTTTTTAAAAAAAATATTATATAATTAATAGGTGGTGAAAAAATGAGAAATGAATTAAGAAAAAAAATAATGACAATTTTATATCAAGTAGCAGTTTTTGATAAAAATACAATTGAATACAATATTGATGATTTAATAAAAGAAAACACTGAAATTGAAAATGAATTTGTAAAAGAAATAGTATATGGAACTATAACATATAAAAATGAACTTGATGCTTTAGCAAACAAATATATGAAAAATTGGACAATTGATAGACTAGGATTTACAGATATAGCAATTATAAGAATGTCAATTTATGAATTATTATATTCTGATACACCAGATATAGTTGTTATAAATGAAGCAATTGAACTAGCAAAATCATATAGTGATGATAAAGTAGTTAAATTAATTAATGGAATTTTAGATAAAATATATCATGAGGAAATAAATAAATGAACTATCAAACAATAGGTGAATTTACTAAATATCTAAAATTAATGTTTGATAACAGTTCTAAAATGAGAAATGTTTATTTAAAAGGAGAAATATCAAACTTTAAAAGACATCAAACAGGACATCTTTATTTTTCATTAAAAGATGAAAATAGTAAAATAAATGCAATCATGTTTGCACGAGATACATTTAAACTAAAATTTAATCCTCAAGATGGAACAAAAGTATTAGTTCATGGAAGAGTAAGCATATATGAACAAGCAGGTAATTATCAAATATATGTTGACTGCATGGAAGAAGATGGAATAGGTAATTTATATAAAAAATATGAAGAATTAAAAAACAAATTAAATCAAGAAGGTTTATTTAATGAAGAACATAAAAAAATAATACCATTTTTTCCCAAAAGAATAGGTGTTATAACAGCAAAAACAGGTGCCGCTATAAGAGATATTGTAACAACAATTAAAAAACGATTTCCAATAGCAGAAATAATTGTTTTTTCTAGCTTAGTTCAAGGTGATGGAGCAAAAGAAGACATAGTTAGAAACATTAACCTAGCAAGTAACTATAATATTGACACATTAATAGTAGGTCGTGGTGGTGGATCAATTGAAGATTTATGGCCATTTAATGAAGAAATAGTTGCTCGTGCTATATATAATTGTAAAATACCAATAATAAGTGCAGTTGGCCATGAAACAGATTTTACAATTGCAGACTTTGTAGCAGATGCAAGAGCAGCAACACCAACAGCAGGAGCAATGCTTGCAACTCCAGTTCTAATGGATTTAATAAAACATAATGATCAATTAAAAATTCGTTTAAATGAAACCATTTTAAAAAAATTAAAAATTTATAATTTAGAACTAGATAAACTAAGAAATTCATTTGTTTTAAAAAATCCAATGATTATGTATGATAATAAAAAACAAAAATTAATAATATATAATGAAAAAATAAATATTTTAATAAATAATATTATTAAACAAAATAAAAACAAATTAAATATAATACATAACAATCATATAATAATTAACCCTAAATTTATGTATATTGATAAAATAAAAAATTTAGAAAAAATCAAAGAAAAACTAATAATTATTAATCCTTTAAACACACTAAAAAGAGGATATAGTGTTTTATACAAAGAAGAAAATATAATTAATTCAATTAATAATTTAAAAATAAATGATAAAATAAAAATAAAACTAGTAGATGGATTAGTAACCGCTAGTATTGATAATTTGGAGGAAATAAATGAAAAATAAAACATTTGAAGATAAATTAATGGAATTAGAAGCTATTATAACAGATTTAGAAAACGGAACATCAACATTAGATGATTCTTTTAAAAAATATAAAAAAGCGATGGATTTACTAAAATCTTGTGATGAAGAATTAAAAACAGTTGAAGAAAAAGTAAGTAAAATTGTATCTAATAATGGTGAATTAGAAAACTTTGAAATTGAAGAATAATATATTAATTTTAAAATTATATTAAAACTCTTTTATAAAGAGTTTTATTTATTAATTTATGGAATTTTTTGTAAAAATAATTTTTATTTATAATCAAATACTAATAATGTAGTCTATTAGGAGATGAAACAATGCATTTAAAAAAAGCTCTAATTTTGTTTCTTCTATTAATTATTATGCCATTAAATATATATGCATATTCATCTTACATTTATGCAGGAGGCGAAACTGTTGGAATAAAAGTAAATAGTACAGGAATATTAGTTGTTGGAAAATATGATATTGATAAAATCAATAAAATCTCACTCCAGATAGGAGATATAATTAAAACAATTGATAATAAAAACATAAATACAAGTACAGATTTTATTTCAGCAATAAAAGGAAAATCTGTTGTAAGTGTTGGTTATATTAGAGGTAATAAAGAATACAAAACAGATTTAAACATCACTTTAGAAAATGGAATTTATAAATCGGGTTTATATGTAAAAGATAGCATAACAGGAATAGGAACATTAACATTTATAGATCCTAAAACAAAACTATTTGGAGCTTTAGGGCATGAAATAATTGAAAAGACTACAGGAAAGTTATTTAATTCAAATAGCGGTTCCATTTTTGAATCAACAATAACAGGAATAAGAATGAGTTCAAAAGGAATACCAGGAAGTAAAAATGCTAAATATTTCTCTGATAACATATTAGGAAACATCTATAATAATACAAATAAAGGAATATTTGGTAATTATACAAGTAATATTGAAAACAAAAAATTATATAAAGTTGCAAATCTAGATGAAATAAAAACTGGAAATGCAAAAATATTAACTGTTTTAAACGGAACAAAAGTAGAAGAATTTGATATAACAATTGAGAAAATAAATAAAAACAACATAAAAAATATTCTATTTTCCATTAATGATGAAAATTTAATTAAAAAAACAGGTGGTATAGTTCAAGGAATGAGTGGTAGTCCTATTATACAAAACGATAAAATCATCGGAGCAGTAACTCATGTTATCATTGATAATCCACTAAAAGGATATGGTATATATATTGGTTCAATGTTAGAAGAAGCAGAAAAATAAAGGGGATTTTTCCCTTTTTTTTCATATAAAAAACTTTATTTTTTATTTTTTTCTTAAAATTTTTATTTTTTACTTGCATTTTATTTTGACAACCCTTATAATAAATAACCACAAGAGGATATTATGCATTATTTAAAGATTTAATAATAAAATTAGAATAGAGGTGTCTTACTTGGATAAAGAACTAAAAAAACTAAATAGAAAAGAATTGCTCGAAATATTACTCGAACAAACAAAAAGAATTAATGAGTTAGAAACCGAAGTTGATAATTTAAATAAAAAATTAGAATCAAAAAAAATAATATTTAAAAATGCAGGCTCACTTGCTGATGCGGCACTTCAATTAAGTGGAATATTTAATGTAGCTCAAGAAGCAGCAAAAATTTATTTAAATAATATTAAAGATTTAAAAGAAAAAGAAGAAAGGGAAATAGAAAATTTAAAAACAAAAATATTAAAAGAAACATCAAGGAAATGTCGAAAAAGAGAAAAAGAAGCAGATGAATTTATAAAAAATGTTGAATTAGAGGTTAAAAATATTGTTAAAGAAAATCCAGAAATAAAAGAAAAAGTTCAGGATTTAAGAAAATTCAAAGGTAAACGAAAATGAAAAAGCTTAGTATTAATGATATTGAAAATGAACTAAAAAGGGAAACATACAAAACTAAATATAATAGAATATTAAGGAGTACAATTTATGGCTTAATAATAGTTATATCATGTGCAACTATTATTGCATCATTACTAATGCCTGTTGTTGAAATAAGTGGAGATTCAATGTCACCATTATTAAATGAAGGTGAAATAGTACTGACTGTAAAAACTAAAAATATTAAAAAAGGAGATATCATTGCTTTTTATCACGGAAACAAAATTTTAATAAAAAGAGTTATAGCATCACCTTCTGATTGGGTTTATATGAATGATGATGGTACAGTATTTGTAAATGGAAAAGAAATAAACGAAAGTTATATTAAAAATAAAACACTTGGAGATATAACAATAGAATTTCCACTACAAGTACAAGATAATAAATGGTTTGTTTTAAGTGATAAAAGAGATTTAATTATTGATTCACGAAATAGTGATATTGGTTTAATTAGTAATGATGATTTAATTGGGAAAATAATTTTTAGAATTTGGCCATTAAAAAAAATAGGTAGTGTAAATTAAAACTTTCAGGGAGGTTTTTAAATGAAGTACTTTAAAAAAATTATATATTTATTATGTTTATTAGTAGTAACTGTTTACCCTTTTTTAAGTGTATATGGTGATAATGTTGTACTTAATAATTATAAACAAGTATCTAATATTGGTGGAGAAAATTGGGAAGGAAAGGATAATGGTAAAGCAAAAAAAGATAGTAGTGTTATTATAAGTAAAACTATATCTGAGACCAATTATCAAACTAATACTTCAAATTTAGAAAATTATTTTGATATTACTTTAAGAGTTCAAACAAGAACAAAAGCAGAAGAGCCAGATCTAGCAGTTGTAGTTGTTTTAGATATTTCAAATACAATGAAATCCAAAATGGGATCGACTACTAGAATTAAAGCTGCTCAAGATGCTGCCAACAATTTTATTGATAAATTTGCTAAACATTCAGCTGGTGGTAAAAACATAAATAGAAAAATTGGTTTTGTTGCATTTAATACAGATAGTAAACAAATATTTGAATTACAAGAATGTATGACAACAGCACAAGCAGAAACATTAAAAAAAACAATGGTTGAAAAAACAAATAAAATAATAAATGTTGATGGATATGAAGATTCTCACTCTAGATTCACAAATATTGAATCGGGATTAAAACGAGCAAAAGACATGTTAAATAAGTCTAATGCAAGCTCAAAACATATCATTTTCTTATCTGATGGTTTTCCAACTACATATATAAGTGAAGGCTACAAAGGTCATGATACATATGATGAAACTGGTAAAATATTTTATGACCATGTATCAAAAAAGAAATGTTTATATGGAACAAGTTATAGTGATATGGCTGCTATAAAAGCAAGAGAAGAAGCAGAAAAAATAAAAAATAAAGGAATCACTATTTACTCAATCGGTGTTGATGTTGGTGCTCAAACAGTTCAACAATATGTAGATCAAACTAAAGGTAAAGATTTCTCAGTAGTTGACAGAAAATCAACAGAGTACGAAATAGGGAGTGCAACCAGTTATGCTGCATATAAAAATTGGTTAAAAACAAAAATAGGCTCTAATAATTATAATGATGTAACAAACAAAACAGGTATGGAAACCGCTTTCAATAGCATCTTTGATAAAATAATTGAAATATCTGAAGCAACATGGGTTGCTCAAGATCCAATGAATGCTGAGGGAAATGTTAAAAATATTGAATTTGTTGGAATATATGATAGAAATAAAAATTTAAAAAATAAAGTTGATTTAACAAATGGAAACAACACAGCTCAATATAATAATGAAGATAAAATAAACTGGGATTTAAAAAATTCTACTCCAGTAGAAAAAACTGAAAATAATATAACTTATTATATATATGAATTACACTATAGAATAAGATTACAAAATGAATTATCAACATTTGAGGAAATTGATAAAAATACTGGTAACTTTAAAATATATAAAACAAACGGTAAAACAACACTTAATTATGTTATAAAAACAAATAGTACATCAACAAGTGGAGAAATTGATTTTAAAATACCAAGTATAGTAGGTTATTTAGGAGAATTTGAATTCAAAAAAGTATCTAAATTAGGGGATAATTTCACATTACAAAATACTGAATTTGAGTTATACCATTCACCTAATTGTCCTTGTCATAATGAATTAAAACATCCTTCTGATAATAAATTAACATATAAAGCAATATCTTCAACTGAAGGTTTAGTTAAATTTACTAATATACCATCAGGTCATAAATATATTTTAAAAGAAACTAAAGCTCCAAAAGATCATATTTTAAATGAATCTACTTATGATGTAGAAGTTGCATATGATAAAACAATTTATAATATTGAAGGAAATAAAATAATAAATGATTATCTAAAAAGTAATTTAAATATTTCCAAAGAAGTACAAGGCAATATAGATAATTCAGGAAAATTTAAATTTAACATTATAATATCTTATAATGGAATGCCAGTAGTTGGTAATTATAATTACCAAAAAGGAAATGAAACTGGAATAATAACATTAGATAATGAAGGAAAAACAACAATTTATTTAAAACATAATGAAACAATTAAAATAGAAAATTTACCATATAATTCTAGTTTTAAAATTGAAGAATTAGAAACCGAAGGATATGAAGTAAATTATAAATTAAACAATAATACAATCACATTTGGAAAAAGTTTAGAAAGTAAACTTGATTCAACTGATAAACCAACAAATATTAAATTTATTAATATTGGCGGTTATATAATGCCTGAAACAGGAAGTTCAGGAATGTTAATTTTAGTAATAGCTGGAATTCTATTAACAGGGGGTTCAGTTATTAATATATGTTATACATATTTAAAAAAAAGAAAATTAAGCTGATAATATGTATAAAATTAAATTAAGAAAGGAAAAAAATAATATGAAAAACTTATTAAAATCATTATTAGTAGTTCTTCTACTATTAATAACAGTACCAGTTTTTGCATCTAATAATGGTAAAATAACTATTACAAATGCAGAAGAAGGTAAAACTTATAAGATTTATGAAATATTAAAACTAGAATCTTATAATATAGAAAAGAATGCATTCTCATACAAATCAACAGATACATGGAAACCATTTGTTGAAAGTGAAACTGGGAAAAAGTATTTTGTAACAGACGAACACGGTTATGTTACTTGGAAAGAATCAGCAGATGTTCAAAAACTTGCAGTAGATGCAATTAAGTATGCTAAAGATAATAACATTAAAGCAACAGCAACTAAAACGGCATCAAAAACTGGTTCATTAGAATTTACAGGTTTAGAACTAGGATATTATCTAGTAGATTCAACAATGGGTGCTTTATGTGGATTAACAACAACAAAACCAGAAGCAAATATAATTGAAAAAAATACACCTCCAACAATCGAAAAACAAGTAAAAGAAGATTCAACAGGTAATTATGGAAAAAATAATACAGCTCAAATTGGAGATGTAATTGAATTCAAAACTACAATTTATGCTAAAAAGGGAGCTCAAAATTACAAATTAATCGATAATATGACAGCAGGATTAACACTTGATCAAACTTCAATTATTGTAACAGTTGGTAATACTACACTTACTCCTGAAAATCATTATGATTTAATAACTTCACCAAATGAATTTACTATTACATTTAAAAATTCTTACCTTGATACAATTACTGAGGATACTACAATTGTAGTAACTTATAAAGCATTATTAAACGAAAATGCTGTTATAGGTAATGCTCAAGGTGAATATGGAAATGGTAATGATAACAAAGTAATTTTAGAATATGGTGTAAATCATAGAACTAACTATGAAGAAACAAGAACATTTACATATAGTTTTGATATAGTAAAAACAGATAAAGAAAACATTCAACTTGAAGGTGCTGAATTTATCTTACTAGATGAAAATAAAAACAAAATTCCTGTAGTTAAAGTAAACGGAGAAAATACATATCGTGTTGCTTTAGAAGGAGAAACAGGAGTTAATATAGTTGTAGGTCATGCAACAATAATTGGTCTAGATACTGGTAATTACTACCTAGAAGAAGTTAAACAACCAGATGGTTATAATATACTAGCAGATTTAGTATTAGTTAAAATAGAAGGCAATAATAAACCTGCAATAACAAACCAAACAGATACAACAATTACATATGTATCAGGCGGAGTACAAGTAATAAACTATACAGGAACTGAATTACCATCAACAGGTGGATTTGGAACATTTATGTTTATTCTTATGGGATCATTAACTGTTATAGCTTGTGGTATTTTATTAACAGCTAAACTAAGAATGTCAAAAATATCAGCTTAATAATTAAACATATAGGGTTAGGTTTAATACCTTTCCCTCATATGTATATTATAAAAGGAAGTGAAAAGACTTATGAAAAAGAATAAAACTACAATTATTATGGTATTATTTTTCTTCATAGGCCTACTAATACTATTATATCCATCAATAAGTAATTACTATAATCAAAAAGTTCAATCAAAAGCAATCGTAGATTATGAATCAGTATTAAAAAATATAAAAAAAGAAGATTATACAAATTATTTTACTAAAGCAGATGAATATAATAAAAAATTATTATCAATGAAAAGACCATTATTAAATTATAAAAAAATAAAAAATTATAATGATATTTTAAATTTTAACAATAATGGAATGATAGGATATTTAACAATAAATAAAATAAAAGTTGAACTTCCAATATATCATGGAACAAGTAAAGAAGTACTAAGTAAAGCAGTAGGTCATTTAGAAGGAACAAGTATGCCCGTAGGTGGAAAAGGAACACACTCTGTATTATCTGCACATAGAGGGTTACCATCATTTAGATTATTTACTGATTTAGATAAACTTGAACTAGGAGATACATTTGAAATTCGAATACTAGATAGAAAAATAACATATCAAATAGATAAAATAACAATTGTAAAACCTAATCAAATAAATGATTTAAAAATAGATAAAAATAATGATTATATAACACTTTTAACATGTACACCATATGGAATTAATACACATAGATTACTAGTTAGAGGAAAAAGAATCGAAAATATTGAAAATAAAAATTTATTTATAACAACTGAAGGATTTAAAATAAGTACAATTATAGTAACACCATTAGTTGCACTCCCAATAATATTTATTTTATTATTAATAATATTATTTAAACCAGTCGAAACAAAATTTGACTATAAAAAATATATTTATCCAAGAAAGGAAGGATTAAAATGAAAAAATTATTATTCACTCTTTTATTAATGATATCATCAATTGGAATAATACAAGCTCAAAATATTGTTGATTTAACTCAAAAAGGATCAATTAATATAATTTTAAAAGGAGAAAGCAATGTAGTTGGAGCTGAAATAGAGATAATTAAAATAGGTAAACCTGTTATTAAAAATAATAACTTATTATTTGAGTATGTAGATGAATTAAAAAGTTGTAACTTTGATATAAATACTAAAAATATTAATAATATAAAAAAATGTATTGAAAACAAAAAATTAAATAATTTTATAAAATTAACAAATCAAAATGGAGAAGCATTATTTACAAATTTAGATTTAGGTTTATATTATATTAAACAAAATAATATAGTAAAAAATTATTCTCAAATGGAACCAATATTAATAATGTTACCTGAAGAAATAAATAATTCATTTGAATATAATATAGATGCAACACCCAAAATAGATATACAAGATTTAATAGATCTAACAATTAAAAAAATATGGAATACTGATAAAAAAGATAAAATATTAGATAAAGTTACAATTGAACTATATAAAGATAAAGAAAAAATAAAAACAATTATTCTAGATGCAAACAATAACTGGCAAGAAATAATAGAGTCTTTACCAAAAAGTGATAAATATTCAGTAAAAGAAATAAATATACCAAAAGATTATACAGTATCTTATAATCAAAATGAATATATATTTACAATAACAAATACCCCATCATTAGTAGATACAGGTCAATTAACATACATTTATGAAATAATATTATATATTGGTTTTATATTAATTATAGTAGGACTTATATTAAAAAAAAGAGAATCAAATGAAAAGTAAACTATGTATTATAATTGGTTCATTCATTATAACAATATCATTATTACTTATAATAAATGATAAATTTACTGAATATAAAGCTGGAATAAATTCTAAAGAAATATTAACAATAATTAATGAAATTGAATCATCAAATAAAAATAAAACCTTAGAAAAAGTAACCATAAAAGGTCATAATTATATAGGAACAATAACAATTCCATCATTAAATATAAGTTTACCAGTATTAGATACATGGAATGACGATAACTTAAAAATAGCACCATCTTTATATTATGGTTCATCAATTGATAAAATGATAATTTGTGCTCATTCTTATAAAACACACTTTAAAAATATTGGAAAATTAAAACAAAATGATTATATAATATTTAAAACTATTGATGAAAATGAATTTATTTATAAAGTAGAAGAAGTAGAAATATTATCCCAAACGGATGTAGATAAAATGATTAATAATAACTTTAATCTAACACTTTATACATGTACAAAAGATGGAACCAAAAGAATAACGGTAAGATGTAATCTAATTAATTTGCCCTTTTAACAAAAATATAATATAATAAAATTGAACTATTTTAGTAAGAGGTAATTTCATGAAAATTAAAATAAATAAAAAAGCACTATCACTTTTATTATCATCTTGTATTTTAATTACAACAAATGTATATGCCGAATTAGAAAACAAAGGAGATTATATAAGTACAGATACAAATATAAATATGAGATTCGGAGAAGAAGTAGATCGTAAAAAAATTGGTCTTTTTCAAAAAAATAATACAGCTTATAGAATTTTAACAATAGATGGATGGGATTTAATAAATTACAATAACAAACTAGGATTTGTAAAAACCGATTATATAACAAGCTTAGAGATATATGAAGAATCAAATATTAAACATACTGAAGAAAACGATCTATTAACCGCAAATACAAACATTAATCTTAGATTATCACCAGAAATATCAAACAATAAAATTGATTTAATAAAAAAAGGTAGCTTATTAACAACTATTGCAATAACAAATAATAATTGGTATATAGTAAAATATAATGGAAAAATTGGTTATATTTCAGCAGATCTAGTAACATCTTTAAAAAGAGAAATAAAAGAAAACTATAATATAGATATTAATATAAAAGATATTGTTTATTTAAACAAAAATGATTATTTATTAGATAGTAACGGTATTCCATTTACTTTAGCAAACAAATATGAATCAGCTTATTTATTATACGAAAATAACGATTTTTCATTAATTAAAACAAATAAAACAACTGGATTTATATATAATTCATCAATAACTAAGTTAGATCAAAACTTTATAGATATAGATTTATATAATCAAAAAATAAAACTATATGATGATATTGATATATTAATACAATCAGATATGGTAAGTGGAAAAATTGCAACCCCAACAAGAGAAGGATATTTTAAAATTTATAACAAACAAACTGACAGATATTTAAAAGGAGAAGACTATAATACATATGTTAATTACTGGATGCCATTTGATGGCGGAATAGGTTTACATGATGCAACTTGGAGAAGTAAATTCGGAGATGAAATTTATATAAAAAAAGGAAGTCATGGATGTGTAAATTTACCATACAATGTAGCAGAATATATATATCAAAATATCAATGTAGGAACAAAAGTATTAGTACATAAATAAAAAAGGTTTCCTACTTTTTAAATGCTCTATTTTATTGACACATTATTAAAAAAATGATAACATTAAATTAATAAGGAGAATGTTATGAAGAATCTAAAATTAAACAAAAATTTTAAAAAATTAATTGCAACATCACTTATACTTTCACAATTAAGTCAAAATGCTTTAGCTTATGAATATGTAGTTAAAAAAAGAGATACATTATCAAAAATATCAAATAAAGCATATAACACAACAAAATATGCACAAGCTCTTGCTAATTATAATAATATTAAAGATCCAAACTATATAATAACTGGACAATTACTAGAGATACCTGATATAAAAGTAATTAAACAATATCAAGATATAGTAAAAGACCAAATATATATTGTTAAAAAAAATGATACATTAAGTAAAATAACAAAAGAATTTTATGGAACAAATGAATATATAGATAAACTTGCAATATATAATGGAATTGAAAACAAAAATATGATTTATATAAATCAAATAATAAACATACCATCAATTTATAAATTAAATGAAATTGAAGAAATAATGTATATAGTAAAAAAAGATGATACATTAGAGCAAATATCAAATATATATTATGGAACACCATTTTTTGGTCTTCTTTTAAAAGAATACAACTGTATAACAAATAATATAAAAGAAAATGATGTAATATATATACCATCATATAATAAATTAATTGAACTATATAATACAATAAAAGAAGGAAATACATATGTTAAAAAAAGAAATATTTAGAGAATACGATATAAGAGGAATTTATAATGAAACACTAGATGATGAAACCGGATATCTTATAGGTCAAAGTTATGGATCAAAAATTCAAGAATTAAATGGAATGCAAGTTATAGTTGGTCGTGATAATAGAGTATCAAGTCCAAATCTTCATAAAACGGTAATACAAGGATTATTAAGTACCGGTATATCTATAATAGATATAGGTCTAGTTTCAACACCAATGCTATACTTTGCAAGAAAATATCTTAAAATCCCATTTGGAATAATGATAACAGCAAGCCATAATCCAAAAGAATATAATGGATTTAAATTTTCATTTAATGAAATAGGTAATACTTATGGAGAAGAAATACAAAAATTTTATGAATACACTAAAGAAGGCAAATTTAAAAAAGGAATAGGAACTATAAAATACATTAATATAGAAAATGAATATAGTAATTATTTAATAAAATCATTAAATTTTGGACAAAAAAAAATAAAAGCAGTATTTGATCCAGGAAATGGAAGTGGATCTATAATAATTAAAAAAGTTTTAGAAAAAACACCAATTGAAGCAATTTATATAAATGATATAAGTGATGGAACATTCCCTAATCATCATCCAGATCCATCAGTTAAAGCAAATATGAAAATGCTTGAAGATAAAGTAAAAGAAGAAAAAGCTGATATTGGTATTGCACTAGATGGAGATGCTGATAGAGTAGGGGTAGTTGATAAATTTGGTAACACTATACCAATTGATATATTAATGGCAATAATATATAAATATTTAGACAAAAATTTAAAATATAGAAATGCACTATTTGATGTAAAATGCTCAAATACATTAATTGATGAATTAAAGAAATTAAATATTAAACCAACAATGTATAGAACAGGAGCATCTTATACCAATATGATGATGCAAACAGGAAATTATGATTTTGGAGGAGAATATTCAGGTCATTTATTCTTTAAAGACAAATTTTTAGGTTTTGATGATGGTTTATATGCAGGATTAAGAGTAATTGAAATACTAACAAATAATATAACATTAGAACAATTACAACAAGATTTTAATAAATACTATTCAACAGATGAATTATTTATAAATATAAAAGAAGAAAATAAAAAAACAATAATAAACCAAATAAAAAATTATGTAATCAAACAAAATTATAAATATATAGATATTGATGGAATAAGAGTTGAATTTGATAACGGTTGGGCTTTAATAAGAAGTTCAAACACAACTCCTAGATTATCATTAAGATTTGAAGCAAAAACATTAGAACAATTAGAACAAATAAAAGAAGAATTTATGAATTTATTGGAGGAATTAAAATGAAAAAATTTATACAAGAATTTAAAACATTCATATCAAGAGGAAATGTATTAGACCTAGCTGTTGGGTTAATTATAGGAAATGCATTCAATACAATAGTTAAATCATTAGTAGATGATGTATTTATGCCATTTATAGGTATATTAATAGGAGGAGTAAACTTTACAAATTTAACTCTTAAATTAGGAGATGCTGCTATAAAATATGGAACATTTTTACAAAATATTATAAATTTCTTAGCAACTGCTTTCTGTTTATTTATAATAGTAAAATTTATGAATAAATTTCATGAAATAAGAGAAGCAAAAGAGAAAAAACCAGCACCTAAAGTTGAACCACCTAAAAAAAGTGATGAAGTTTTACTACTTGAAGAAATAAGAGATTTATTAAAAACAAAATAAATGTATCAAAAAAAAGATACATTTTTTTAAATATATCTTTTAACTTCCTTGAATAGCATATATAACAAGTGGAATAACACTTGAAGCTACCATAATAATTAACATAATCCAAACAAATAATTTAGTTACATTATACTTTTTCTTAGGTGGCTTATTTTTTTGTTTCATATTACATTCCTTTCCATCTTTTTTAATAAAGTTGAAAATAAATCTCAACACCTATTTATAATTATATAATATTTTAATCAAAAAAGGAATATATTTTGATTATTTTAATAAAATTAATTAGGTGATTAAGTGGACAAGATAATTAATTTTTATAAAGAAAACAAAAAAATATTATATTTTATTTTTACAATATCTTTAGTAGGACTAGCTTCTGGTATATTTTTTTATTTTTTTATCTCATATAATGATAAAATAAAATGTATTAAATTTATTAATAAATATATAGAAAATATAAAAAATACAAAATATTTTATTTTATTTATTAAAAGTTTTTTATTTAATACTATTTTAATAACACTAATATTTATAAGTGGTTTATCTTTATTAGGTTTATTCACAGGAACATTATTATTTTTTACAAAAAATTTTGTTACAGGTTTATATATGTTATTATTAACAAAAACAACCAATTATTATACAGCATCTACTATATATTTTATACCAACAGGAATTATATATATATTAATATATAGTATAATATTATTATTTTCTTTATCAATATCAGGTAATTTAATAATATCTTTATTTAAAGGAAAAAATATAAATTTTAAAAATATAACAAAAAAATATTTAATTATTTATTTAATAATAATAGGTATTTCTTTAATATTATCATTATATGAAGGATTAATTTTACCAAAATTGTTGTTAAAATTAATATAAAATAGTATAATATCACTAGGTGATTGTGATGGAAAAAGTAGTAATTGGTATGAGTGGTGGAGTAGATAGTAGTGTTGCAGCAATACTTCTTAAAAACCAAGGATATGATGTAATTGGATTATTTATGAGAAATTGGGACAGTACCTTAAATAATGATTTTAATGGAAACCCTAATCTAAATAATAATATATGTCCTCAAGAACAAGATTATAATGATGCTCTTGAAGTATGTAATAAAATAGGAATACCACTTCATAGAATTGATTTTGTAAAAGAATATTGGGATTATGTATTTACATACTTTTTAGAGGAATTAAAACAAGGCAGAACCCCAAATCCTGATATAATGTGTAATAAATATATAAAATTTGATATGTTTGTTAAAGAAGCAATAAAATTAGGTGCAGAAAAAATCGCAACAGGTCATTATGCTAGATGTATTGATGGAAAACTTTATAAAGCATTAGATCAAAATAAAGATCAAAGTTATTTTCTATCTCAAGTAAATAAAGATATATTTAAAACCGTTTTATTTCCACTTGGTAATATTTGTAAACCAGAAGTTAGAAAAATAGCAAGCGAATATGATTTAATAACTGCAAAGAAAAAAGATTCAACTGGTATATGTTTTATAGGAGAAAGAAATTTCAAACAATTTTTATCAAATTATTTACCAAATAAACCTGGTATAGTAGTAAATATAGAAACCAACGAAAAAATAGGAGATCATATAGGTTTAATGTATTATACAATTGGTCAAAGAAAAGGTTTAAATATTGGTGGGAATACAGATAAAATGTTTGTAGTAGGAAAGAATTTAGAAAAAAATATTTTATATGTAGCTTTTGGAGAAAATAATAAATATTTATATTCTTCATCAGCTTTAATTACAAATATAAATTATTTATCAGAAAAAAAGCCTATAAATTGTACAGCAAAATTTAGATATAGACAACCAGATATTCCAGTTACAGTTGAATATTATCAAGATTATATAAAAGTATTATATCCTCAAAAAGTAAAAGCAGTAACACCTGGTCAAGCTTGTGTTCTTTATTTAGATGATGAATGTATAATAGGTGGTATTATTAAAGAAATATATGATTCAGATAATAATAAAATTGATTATGTTTAAATATAGATAAATCTATATTTTTTTAATTTACAATAAAATTTTTATTTACTTTTACTTGACATTTCATTACATTATGGTACAATTATATTGGAGGGTATGAAGTATGAACAAATTAAATGATATTTTACATGAACTTGGCATATCTAAAGTTAAATTAGCTAAATTTCTTGGTGTTTCAAGACAAATGATTTATAATTATCTAGAAATGGATGATATAAATAAGTGGCCTAAAGATAAGAAAGTTTTATTATTAAATTTGTTAGGAATTAAATCTGTTGATGAAATTGATAATATTAAAGTTGATACAGATTATATAATGGATGTTGAAACAAGAATTAATAGTTTATTTGAAAGTAATTCTGCTAGTTCTATAAATGATGGTAATAGTTTATTAAATGGAATGGGTAAAAACCAAAAAGAATTATTAAAAAATGTTATTGAAGCTTTAAAAGAAAGATTAGAAGGCGATGATGACGATAGTGAAGAAGGCTATTACACAGTAAAGTATCTATATCATTTTTTGCAATCTATAGATACATCAAAAGAGTTAAAATATATGCTTGCATATGTTTCTAAAGCAGCTGGTTTCACAAAACCAATGGAATTTGTTTTTAATGAACAAGATCAATTTATATTTGAAAGTATTTTATTTTCAGCAATGACTTTATATTCTAATAAAAATGTTAGTGAAACTAAAATAGCAGAATCTCATAAAAGATTTGTTAATCAAATAGAGCATAAAATGGAAGAAAAAATGAGTCGTACATCTGAACTTAATTCTTTTAAAGCACAAGCATTAAAAGAACTTAATTATAATGAAATTAACGAAAGAAATGCTGCTGAAGTATTAGAAAAAATAGCAGAAATCCAATCTAGAAAAGTAACAAATTAAAAATATTGTAGAACTATTCTACAATATTTTTTTTATTTAAAAAAACTATAAGTTTATTATAAAAATATATACAAATGTAATAAAAATTGGTATAATGAAAGAGAAAGAGAGTATAAAAAAAAAGACCATCTAACGGTCAACTCATTTAGGCCAAAGGCTTTATTTTAACTCTCTATGTCATATTGAATGGTATTAAAACATGAAATGTGATGCAGAAGTATCAGAAGTTGTTTTAGACCTATATCATATTGAATGGGAAAGTAAGAATTATTTTAACACTAGCCAAAACCATTGAAAAATCAACATTTATTCAAAATTTTATCTTTTGTAATTTGATAAATTGGAGGTGAATATATGTCAAATAAAATAATAGAAGTTCAAAATATTAAAGTAAATATTACTAACATAGATGATAATGATTATATTTGTATTTCTGATTTTGGTAAATACAAAGAGGGAAAATCGAAAGCTGATGACA
>CAKOXR010000010.1 GCA_934130215.1 uncultured Bacilli bacterium | reverse complement strand
TGTTAAAGCAAGTCAAGGAAATATTATTAAAAGAAGTGGAATGACTGTTAAAAAGGGTGATATTATTATAAGTGGAAATATATATTTAAATGATACTATTAAGAATGTTGTTAGTGCTTCAGGTAAAGTAATGGGAGAGGTTTGGTATAAAAATAAGGTAAGTTTTCCTTTATTTTATAAAGAAGAAAAGTTAAGTGGTAATAAAAAGATAAGATATAGTTTTAAATTATTTAATAAAGAATTTAATTTTTATAAATTAAATGGTAAATTAGATAAAAGAAAAATTTTTGAAAATAAATTATTTTCATTATACAAAAATATTATTTATGAAGTTATAAATATTGATAATATTTATACCTATGATGAAGCTATTGAAAAAGCTTTAGAGTTAAGTCGTAATAATATTAAAAGTAAACTAAATGTTGATGAATATATAATTTATGAAAAATGTTTGAAAGTTTCTTTAAATGAGAGTAAAATAGAAGTAGAAGTGTTTTATGCTGTTTGCGAAAATATAACAGCATATGAGAGGATTGAATATAATGGTTAGAGATGTTGTTAGAAATGTAATGGTTCAAATTTGGCCAATGATTGTTATAATTTCTGTTATATTAATTTCTTTTAGGATAACATATTTAGTTGTAAATCATAAAAAGTTTTATCCTTATAAAGAAATACTTTTATATGGTTTTGTATTTTATATAATGTGTTTATTCTATGTTGTTTCATTTAAAGATGTTTCTTGGTCAATGAATAATTTTATTCCTTTTAAAGAAATATTAAGATATGATATAACAAGTGAAGCATTTTATAAAAATATAATTGGAAATATGTTTATGTTTATGCCACTTGGTTTTTTTGCTGGTTATATTTTAAAGTTAAAAAGTGTTAAACCAGCATTATTAATATCTTTTATTGTTTCAATATCAATAGAGTTTACTCAAATGTTTATTGGACGAGTATTCGATGTTGATGATATAATGTTGAATGTTGTTGGAGGTACATTAGGGTACTTTACATATAAAATTATAAATTATATACAAGATCATGCTCCTAAAATATTCCAAAATGTTATATTATATAATATAATAATTATAACATTTGTAATTGTTTTAATAATGTACTTATTAAAAATAATTAATATTTCTGGACTTTAGGGATAATATTTTGATATAATTGGAGGTATAAGTATGAGTATTGGAATTTTTAATAAAACAGAAGAAAAAATTGATAAAAATTTTGTTAGAAAAATAGTAAAATTTACTTTAAAAGAAATGAATTCATTAAATAGTGAAGTAAATATTATTTTTGTTGATTTAAATCTTATTCATGAAATAAATAAAACTTATAGAGGTGTAGATAGACCAACTGATGTTATTTCATTTGCTTTAGAAGATAATGATGATATATCGGTATATGATCTTAGAGTTTTAGGGGATATATATATATGTTTAGAAAAAGTTCATGAACAAGCTTTAGAATATGGTCATAAAGAAGAAAGAGAAATGGCATTTTTAATTGTACATGGTTTATTACATCTACTTGGATATGATCATATGAAAAAAGAAGACGAAAAAATAATGTTTAGTTTACAAGAGGAGATCTTAAATGAAATCGGGATTAGTAGATAAAGAAGTTAGAAGTGGTATAAAAGGAAATCATTTTATAAGATATAAAAAAAGTTTTGAAAATGCTTTAAATGGTATTATGTATGCTATAAAATATGAACATAATTTTATAATTATAGTACTTGCTATTATAATTACTACTATTTTAGGATTTTATTTTGATATAACTAAAATAGAATGGTGTTTTTTAGTAATTTGTTATGGTCTAGTTGCAGGATGTGAACTTGTTAATAGTGCTTTAGAAGCAACTGTTGATTTGGTAACACTTGAAAGAAAAGAACTTGCAAGAGTTGCTAAAGATTGTGCAAGCGGAGCTACATTAGTATTTTCAATTATGTCTTTAATAATTGGCTTATTAATATTTATACCAAGAATAAAATGAGGTGGAAAAATGGGTGTAATTGCTAGTATAATTGCAAGTTTATTTTTAATAAGTGGAGTTTTTTTATCTTTTGGGTTTAAAAAAAATGATAAATTTCTTCAATTTATGATGGCTTGTTTATTAGGACTTGGTTCATCTTTAATAATGGTTGAATTATTACCGGATTCTGCTGGTGGAATTGGTGAAATGTATAATGGAACAAATAAATTATTTTTATTATTATTTTATATGATAATGGGTATAATAATTATGAAAATGTTAGATATATTTATACCAGATCATGAATTAAAAAAAGATAATAAAAAAAATCATTATCTTCATCTTGCTTTAATAATAAGTTTACCTATTATGATATATAATATAATTATTGGAATAAAAATAAATTTATCAAATCATCCGTTTATGTTAGGGTTTGGATTAGGTATTTGTAATATTATATTTGGTATAACATTAGCAAGTTTATATTCAAAAACTTTAAATAAAAAAAATTTAATAATTACTATTCTTTTACTTAGTTTATCATCTTTAGTTGGAAATTTATTTGGATTGTTTTTAAATAATTTTTTTGATATAACAAATAGTTTAATTATTATTTTATCAACTGTTAATTTAGGTATGATAATATATATATTATTAGGAGAATTATTTTTAAATTTATTAAAATGTAAAGATACTTATATAACAATATTAGGAATTATTTTAGGAACAATATTACTATTCATTAGTCATTTGTTCTATTTGTAGGAGGAAATATGACACCACATATAACCGCTTTAAAAGAAGATATAGCGGATACAGTTTTAATGCCTGGAGATCCTAAAAGAGCAAAATTTATTGCTGAAAATTATTTAGAAAATTATAAATTAGTAAATGATGTTAGAGGAATTTTAGGTTATACAGGTTTTTATAAAAATAAAAGAATAACTATTATGGCATCTGGTATGGGAAATGCTAGTATGGGTATTTATTCTTATGAATTATTTAAATTTTATGATGTTCAAAATATTATAAGGATTGGTTCTTGTGGAGCTTATAGTCCAAAATTGAATGTTTATGATATTTTACTTGTAAATTCTTGTTATTCTGAATCTACTTATGGATTAGTTCAAAATGGGGATAAGAGTTCTATTTTATATTCTAATAGTGAATTAAATGATAAAATATTAAAAATTGGACATAATATTATTGTTGGTAGAGTTCATTGTTGTGATGCTTTTTATAATAATTTAAATATAAATGAATTATATGAAAAATATGATTGTTTAGCTGTTGAGATGGAAACATTTGCTTTATTTCATAATGCTAAATTTTTAAATAAAAAAGCATCTTGTTTACTTACTGTTTCAGATTCTCTTGTTACAGGTGCTTCTTTAGATTCATCTGCAAGAGAACAAAAGTTTAATGAAATGATTGAAATTGCACTTAAATCAGTATTATAAATACTGACTTTTTAAAAGGAGGGAAATATGAATTTACATACTTTAAAAACAGATAAATTTAAAACAGTATATATAAGAGTTGATTTTAGAAGAAAAATAAAAAAAGATGAAATTACTAAAAGGAATATACTTGCTGATATATTAAATAGAGGAACCAAAAAATATCAAACAGAAAGAGAAATGGTTATTCAAAGTGATGAATTATATGGTGCAAATTATAGTTATAATGTATGTTCTTCTGGTAATTATTCAATTATGAGTTTTAGTATTAGTTCACTTAGTGATAAATATACTGAGGAAGGTAATTTAGAAAAAGTAATACAATTTTTAATGGATATTATTTTTGATCCTAATGTTAATAATAATTCATTTTCTGATAAAACATTAAATTTAAGTAAAAATTTTATAAAAAAATATATTGATGATATATATGATAGTCCTAAAAGATATGCTATGACTAGAATTAGAGAAGTAATGAGTCCAGATACTGTTTTTTCATTTCATCAAGATGGTTATATTGAAGATTTAGATAAAATTGATGGAAAAAATTTATATCAATATTATTTAGATGTTTTAAAAAAAGATGTTGTTGATATTTATGTTGTTGGAAAGTATGGTAATATTGATATTTTAAATAAATATTTTAATATAAAAAATCATAAAAAATTAAATCATATAATAGAACATAAAAAATATCGTTTGAAATTAAAAACTGTTATAGAAGAAAGAAATGTTAGACAAAGTATATTTGTTTTAGGTTTTAAAATTAAAGATATGGATTCTTTTGAAATGCAATATGTTGCAAATATTTATTCTTTTATACTTGGTGGATCTCCTGATAGTAAATTATTTACAAATGTTAGAGAAAAGAATTCTTTATGTTATAGTATTTCTAGTTTTATATCTCCTGTTTCAAATAGTATGTTTGTTTCAGCTGGTATTGATAAAAAAGATTATAAAAAAGTTTTAAATGAAACTTTAAAACAAATAGAATCTATAAAAAATGGTGATTTTAGTTTAGATGATATAAAGAGTGCTAAAACTACTTATAAAACTAGTTTAAAAGAAATTAATGATTCTTTAGTTAGTATTGCTAGTAGTATGGCTAGTTTAGAATATTTAATGTATGATTCTTTAGATGAAAGAATTAAAAAAATTGATTTGGTTACTAAAGAAGATATTATTAAATTTAGTAATAAAATTAAACTTGATTCTTGTTACTTATTAAAGGGGGTATTGGATGAAAAAAATTAGTTTATCACATCTTGATTTAAATTTATATTATGAAAAAATTAATAATTTAGATGTTTATGTTATTCCCTCTAATAAACAAGAAGGTATTTATTCTGTTTTGACAACAAAATATGGTTCAATTCATAATAAATTTATTTTAGATGGTAAAGAAATTATAATGCCTCTTGGAATTGCTCATTTTATGGAACATAAAATGTTTGAAAGTAAAGATGGAATTGATCCTTTTAGTTTTTATTCTTCTAATGGTGCTGATTGTAATGCTAATACATCTTACTTTAAGACTAGTTATTTATTTTCGGGGAGTTCTAATTTTAAGGAAAATTTAATTTATTTGCTTAATTATACTAGTAATCCTTATTTTACGAAAGAAAATGTTTTAAAAGAAATGGGAATTATTGGTCAAGAAATTGAAATGGTTAGAGATAATCCTTATAGGAGAATGTATGATGAAATAATGAGTAATCTTTTTGTTAATCATCCTATTAAAGATTCTGTTATTGGAACAAAGGAAAGTATTTCTAAAATTACTTGTCATGATTTATATACAATTTATAAGTGTTTTTATAGAAATTCAAATATGTTTTTAGTTGTAACTGGTAATGTAGATTATAAAGAAGTATTTGATATTGTTAAAAAAAATAGAGTTGATAATTCTGATGAGGTAGATGTTCAATTAATTAAATATGATGAGGTAGATTATGTAAATAGAGCATCTAGTACTTTAATTATGGATGTTAATGTTCCAAAGGTTAGTATGTCTTATAAAATAAATATTTCATCTTTAAAATTAGATCTTATTGATATAATGAATTATGCAAGTATTTATTTAAAAAATAAATTTGGTTCAAGTTCTATTTTAAATGAAAAATTAAAAGATTTGGGTATTATTTCTGATAGTTGTTATTATGATTATGATATAATAGATAATCATTTGGTTTTAACTATTTTTGGAGAAACTAAGGATTATATGCAATTTTTAGATTATATTGATAAAGAGGTTAATAATATATATATTGATGAAAATAGTTTTTTTAGATGTAAAAAGGTTTTAAAGAGTAATTTAATATATATGAGTGAAAATATATATTCAATGAATGAGAGTGTTATTACATCTATTATAAGATATAATAAATATAGTGATCGTTATAAATTAATTGAAAAATTGAATTTAAATGATTATAAATTATTTGTAGATAGTTTAAATTTTAATAATAAGTCTAGTTTAATTATAAGGAATAATTGACTTTAATTTAATTATATAATATAATTTATTGTAGTTATGGAGGATAATATGTTAAAAATTATATTAATTATTGTTTGTATATTACTTATTGCAATAGTTTTATTACAAAGTGGTAAAGCAGAATCTGCAGCTGGTGCTTTTACTGGTGGTAATGAAAATTTATTTGCGAATAGAAAAGAAAGAGGAGGAGAGTTATTTATTAGTAGATTAACTTTTGCTCTTGGAATGATATTTTTTATTCTTTGTATGTACATTGGTTTTTAAAAACATAGTAAAGTTGCTATGTTTTTCTTTTATTGTATTTAAGATTATGTTATAATAATAAATGTAATAAAAAGAAAGAAGAATAAAGATGAAGAAAAGAAGAAAACAAATAAGATATGGATGTATTTTTTTATCACTTATTTCAATTGTTTTAACAATAGTTTTCTTTGTATATTTAATTAATTTAAATATGTTACCTAGTAAATATTTAATTATATTAGGGGTTTTGATTGGTGTAATTTATTTAGTACTTTTACTTTTAATTTTACCTAAAAAGATTAAAAGTTTTCTTAAAATTATTAGTACTTTAATTATGGTTATAATTTCTAGTTTATTATTTTATTCTGGTGTTGTATATATTGATAAGTTAATTAATTTTTTTGATAAGATTGATAATTCAATTGTTCAAAAGGAAACTTATTATATTGTTGTTTTAGATGGTAGTGATATTGAAAATATTAATGATTTAAAAGATAAGAAGATTGGTTATTATAATATTGATTCTTCTAAGAAAAATAATGAAAAAGCTTTTAATTTACTTAATACTAAAATAAGTTATGGTAAAGTAGAGTATAAAGATATTGAAGAAATGCTTGATAATTTAAAAGATGGTGTTATTGATGGTTTATTGTTAAATGAATCTGTTTATAGTTTGATTAATACTGATTTATCTTATTTAGGAATTAAAATTAAAAATGTTGATGTTTTACATATTTTAGTTGAAACAACTGATATAGTAAAATATGTAGATGTTACAAATACTCCTTTTAATGTTTATATAGCAGGTGGAGATGCTTATGGTTCTATAGGTTATGTTACAAATACTGATGTTAATATGGTTGCAACAATAGATCCTAGAAATAATAGAATTTTATTAACATCAATTCCTAGAGATTATTATGTAGAGTTACCTGGTAAAGCCGCTAAAGATAAGTTAACACATGCTGGTTATTATGGAATTGAAACTTCTGTTAAAGCTGTTGAGGAATTACTTGGAATTGAGATTAATTATTATGCAAAAGTTAATTTTTCAACTGTTGAAAAAGTAGTTGAAGCAATTGGTGGAGTAGATGTTTATAATGATATTGCTTTTGATGAGAATGCTTTTCATAAGTATCATTTTGAACGAGGTAATATTCATTTAAATGGTAATCAAGCTTTAGCTTTTGCTAGAGAAAGAAAATCTTTTGCAGATGGAGATGTTCAAAGAGTCAAAAATCAACAAAAAGTTTTATCTGCAATTATAAAAAAGATGACTTCTTCTACTACTTTAATTGAAAATTATTCTAAAATTTTAGATAGTATTAGTGATAACTTTAATACAAATATGGATAATAAGAGTATGGCTAAACTTATTAATAAATTATTAAGTAATATTAGTTCTAAGGGTGTAAATATTGAATCTCAAAATTTAACGGGATCAGACTTTTATACATATAATACCTATACATATCCTAATTTAGAATTATATGTTATGAAAAGAAATGATGATTCTGTAAATGAAGCAAAAGATAAAATAAGTACATTTATGAAGTGAGGTTTATATGAAGGCACTAGTAAGTATTATTTCTCCTGCATTTAATAATGAGAAAACAATTAAAGATACAATTGATTCTGTTTTAAATCAAAGTTATAGTAACTGGGAGATGATTATTGTTGATGATTGTTCAAGTGATCGTACGGGAGATATTGTAAAAAAATATAAAGATAAAAGAATTAAATATATTAAATTAGATAAAAATTCGGGTGCTAGTGTTGCTAGAAATGTTGCAATAAGAGAAGCAAAGGGAAAGTATATTGCTTTTCTAGATTGTGATGATATATGGTTTAGAAAAAAGTTAGAAAAACAAGTGAAATTTATGGAAGATAATAATTATTATTTTACATATACAGATTATAAATATATGAATAAAAATGGTAAAATTCTTAATAAAATAAGAATTTGTCCTAAAAAAATTAGTTATTTTAATATGTTACTTGGTGATTCTGTTGGTTGTTTAACTGTTATGTATAATAGAGAAAAAACAGGTTTAATACAAATTCCTTTGTTAAAAAAAAGAAATGATTATGCTTTATGGTGTAAGGTTTTAAAAATTGTTAAATATGGTTATAAATATAATGAAGTTTTAGCGGTTTATAGAAAAAGCGATAATTCGATATCATCTGGTAGTAAATTTAAACTTTTAAAATATCATTATGAACTACATAGAAAATGTAATAATTTTAATCCTTTTGTTGCTTCTTTTTTTACGATTTCAAATATAATTAATTATTTTATTAATAAATTAATAAGAGAGAAGGGTGTTTAGTTTATGTATAAAGTTACTATATGTGGTCATTTTGGTGGTAATAAAGAATTTTTTGATGGTCAAACTGTTAAAACTAAAAATTTATATAAAGCATTATTTAATAAATATGGTAATGAACAAATTAATAAAATTGATACATATAATTGGAAAAAACATCCATTAAAAATGATTTTAAATTGTATAAAAGCATCAAAAAATTCTGAGAATATTGTTATTTTAACAGCTTACAATGGTATTAAAGTATTTATTCCTTTTTTTGTATTTTTAAATAAAAAAAGAAAATTTAATTTATTTTACGATGTTGTTGGTGGTTGGTTACCTAGTTTTATAAAAAATAAAAATTATCTAATTAAAAATTTAAAAAAATTTGATAAAATATTTGTTGAAACAACTAAAATGAAAAATGATTTAGAAAACATGGGTTTTAATAATATAGATAAATTAGTAAATTTTAAAATAATTGATCCTATAAAAAATAAAGATTTATGTTTTGAATTTAATAAACCTTATCCAATTTGTACTTTTTCAAGAGTTATGAAAGAAAAAGGAATTGAAGATCTTATTGATGTTTTAAAAAAAATAAATGAAAAAGAAATAGTTTATACATTAGATATATATGGGCCTATAGATAATAATTATAAAGAATGTTTTGAAAAATTAAAAAACAATTTTCCTGAATATATCAAGTATAAGGGATGTATTGATAGTAATCTATCAACACATATTTTAAAAGATTATTATTTATTAATATTTCCAACTAGATTTAAAACAGAAGGAATACCAGGAACAATTATAGATTCATATTTTTCTGGGGTTCCTGTAATTGCAAGTAATTGGGAAAATGTTTGTGATATTGTTATAGATAATAAGACGGGTTATATTTATAATATGTTTGATAATAATGAATTGGAAAATAAGTTATTGTTTTGTTTAGATAAAAAAAATGTTATTAGTTTAAAAGAAAATGTATTAGTTAATGCTAAAAAATATAGTAGTGATGCTATAACTAATTTAACAAAACATTTTAAATAGGTGAAATATGAAAAGGTTATTATGTATTGTATCTAGTATGGATAGAGGTGGAGCAGAAACTTTTTTAATGAAAGTTTATAGATGTTTAGATAAAAGTAAGTATCAAATGGATTTTTGTGTTTCCAAAAAAAACAAAGGTTTTTATGATGATGAAATAAAAAAAATGGGTGGAAAGATATTTTATATTCCTCCTAAATCAAAAAATCCATTTAAATCTTTTTTAGGAATTAAAAAACTTGTTAAAAAAGAAAAATATGTTTCTGTATTAAGAACTAGTCAACAATCACTTGCAACTTTAGATTTATTTGCGGCTAAATTAGGTGGAGCAAGTAAACTTATATACAGATCTAGTAATGCAGGAGTTACAAATGGAAAATTTATAAATAAGTTATTTGGATTTTTACCAAAAGTAATACCAAATGTTAAAATTGCTCCTTCTAGTGAAGCAGCTGAATTTGTTTTTGGTAAAAATAATTTAAATAAAGTAACTATTTTACATAATGCTTTAAATTATGATGATTTTAAATTTAATGAAAAAAGTAGAGATAAAATAAGAAAAGAATTAAATGTTGGTAATAAAACTTTATATGGTCATGTTGGAAGATTAAATAAACAAAAAAATCATAATTTTTTACTTAATATATTTAAAGAAATATTAAAAAAAGATAATAATAGTATGTTAGTATTAATCGGTGAAGGAGAGTTAAAAGAAGATATTTTAAATAAAATAAAAGAATTAAATATTGGAAAAAATGTTATTTTACTTGAACCTAAAAAAAATATTAATGAATACTTTATGGCTTTTGATAAATTAATTTTTACTTCTTTATTTGAAGGAATGCCAAATGTTATAATTGAAGCAGAGGCTTCTGGACTTCCTTGTTTTATATCTAATACTATTACTAAAGAAGCAAATATAACAGGATTAGTTAAGTATATTGATTTAAATAAATCAGCAGAGGAATGGGCTAGTATAATTTTGAATAAAAAAATAGAAAAAAGAAAAGATTATAAAAATGATTTTGTTAAAAACAAATATATGATTGATCAAATTGCTGATGAATTTACAAAAATATGTTATTAAATTGAGGTGATTACATGAATTATTATTATTTACTATTAATAATTATATTTATTTTTACATGGATTTGGGCTTTATTTAAAGGAACAGAAGATATAAAAAAGAATCCGAAATACCTTTTTTTTGTATTTATGATTTTAACTTTTTTTATATCTTTTAGAAGTATAAATGTTGGAGTTGATGCTCAAAGTTATAAAGAAATATTTTATGATATTTCAAAATGTAATTTTTTAGATGTTTATAATTATGATAGATATGAAGTAGGTTATAAATATTTATGTAAAATTTTTTCATTAGTATGGAATAATTATCAATTTTTTTTATCAAGTGTATCAATATTTCAAATGATTGCTGTTTATAATTTTATTAAAAATAATTCTAAAAATTATGCAATTTCTTCATTTATTTTTATAACATTTGAAACATATATTTTCTTTTTTGGAATTTTAAGACAAGGACTAGCTTTAGCAATACTTTTGTTTTCTATAAAATATTTAAAAGAAAATAAAGTTTTTAAATTTATAATTTTAGTTTTAATTGCAAGTTTATTTCATAAAACAGCAGGAGTATTTATTATTGCTTATCCTTTAAAATATTTAAAAATTAATAAAATATCAATTATTATATTTTCAGTATTATGTTTTATTACACTTTTATTTGGAAAAGAAATAATTAATTTTATACTTAGTTTTATATATAAACCTGCATCAATTAAATTTAATAGTGGCGAAGGTTATAAATTACTTTTATTGATGTATAGTATATGTATTATTGGATATATATTAAAAAATAAATTAATTTTACAAAATAAAAATAATATTTTGTTTTTAGAAATTTTAATGTTAGGAACATTAATACAATGTTTATCTCCAACTTTTAAAAATGTTGGAAGATTAGTTATTTATTTTTTCCCATTTATTGATATTTTACTTGCTAATATTTTTGAAGTAATTGAATGTAAAAAATATAAAATTGCTTTATTTTGTTTAATGATTATTTCATTATCAATGTTTTATTATATTAGAACAGATGATCTGTTTTATGAGTTATTTTTTTAGGAGTTTATTATGAAGAAAGTAATTAAGAAATTAAAAATAAATAAATTAGTATTTTATATATCTATTTTAAATAAAAAAAAATATAAATTAAATGATTCTATTAAAGCTTATAATGAATTAAATAAGGTATGTTTTAATAATAATTGTTCTTGTTATTGTGATAGATTGATTTCAAATAAAACTTATGATTTAGGTATTGTTATTCCAGCATATAATGTTCAAAAATATATTACTAAATGTTTAGATTCAATTATAAATCAAAAGACAAGTTATAAAATTCAAATTATAGTAATAGATGATGGATCAACTGATAATACATTAAGTATTTTATTAAAATATAAAGATAAAATTGATATAATACATCATGATAATTGTGGAATTGCAAATAGTAGAAATAAAGGATTGGATAAAATAGATTCAAAATATATTATGTTTGTTGATTCTGATGATTATTTAGAAGATGATTCAATTCAAAAGTTATTAGATATAGGATTTAATGGTAATTTTGATATAGTTGAAGGAAGTTATAATAGTGTTGATGATAATAATACAATAATTAAAGAATTTAATAGAAAAGAAAGTTTTAATAAAAATGATTTATTAGGATTTCCTTGTGTTAAAATAATAAAAAGTGAATTATTTAATAATGTGAAATTTCCAAATTATTTATTCGAAGATAGTATTATGTGGCAAATAATATATGGAAAAGCAAAAAAAATTAAAATTTGTCCATTTAAAGTTTATAATTATAGAATTTATAGTAATAATCAAAGTTTACATCATAAATTAACTAATAATAAAATGATTGAAACATTATATATTACATTAGAATTATACGAAGATAGAAAAAAATATAATATCAAAACAGATCAAGAATATTATGAATATATATTATTGATGGGAACATTAATATATACAAGAATTAGATACTTAGATATAAATATAATAAAAAATGTTTTTTCTATTTATTCTGATTTTGTAATAAAAGAATTTACAAATTATAAAACAAATAATAAATCTTATAAATATTTAGAAAAAAGTTTAAAAAATAAGGATTTTGATTTATATTTAAAATATTGTAAATATTATATGTTATTATTAAATAAAAAAATATAAACGGAGGTACAAATGAATAATAAAGTTATAAAATATATAAAAGAACCTAAAAAAATAATTTTATATTTAATGAATAAAGGAATATTTAAATATTTACCTGATGAAAAGTATTTGAAAATGAAATATTATTTAGAAATGGGTGAAAAACTTGATTTAGAAAATCCTAAAGATTATAGTTCTAAATTACAATGGTTAAAACTATATGACCGAAAGAAGGAATATAGTAATCTTGTTGATAAATATGAATCAAAAAAATACATAAAAAATTTAATAGGGGATGAATATATTATACCTACGATTGGAATATATAATAAATTTGATGATATTGATTTTAGTAAATTACCAAATAAATTTGTTATAAAAACAACTCATGGTTGTGGTGGGGGAGAAATATGTTATGATAAAAGCTTATTAAATTTAAAAAAATTAAAAAGTGAAATAAATAAAAGTTTAAAACATAATTATTTCTATAATCATAGAGAATATCCTTATAAAAATGTTCATCCTAGAATAATTGTTGAACAACTTTTAGAAAATAATGATGGTAGTAAATTAATAGAGTATAATATCTTTTGTTTTAATGGAATACCTAAATATATTTTGGTTTGTTACGGAGATAAAAGAAATAATAGATATAATGATTATTATGATATAAATTTAAATAAATTAAATATAAAAATTAAATATATGAGTTCTTCAGAAGTTCATAAATTTCCAAAAGAAATTCATAAAATGATTGAATTATCTAAAATATTAAGTAAAAATATTCCAAATTTAAGAGTTGATTTTTATTTTGCTAATGGTAAAATATATGTTGGAGAATTAACATTTTATCATTGGGCAGGGTTTTTAAATTTTGAACCAAAAGATGAGAATTTGAAATGGGGAAGTGAATTAGAACTCCCAAAAAGGAATGAACAAAATGAAAAAAGCAATTAAGAATTTTTTAACTGATGCATTCCCAGAATTTATAATGATTTTTTTAAATTTAATTTTACTTAAATTATTTTATGGAAAATTGGGTACTAATATATATGCATTATATCAAATATTTTCGCAATTTTTTGCTTATTTAGTACTTGCTGAAGCAGGATTTTCTAGTTGTGCATTAGTATCATTATATAAACCAATGGCAGAAAATAATATTAAGGAAATTAATAAAAAACTTGCTGGTATTCGCTATATATTTAGAAATATTGGTATAGTTATTTTAAGTCTTGCAGTTATAATTTCTTTTATTATTCCATTTACTATTAAAGGAAATACTTTTAATTATTTTTATATAATAATAACATTTATATTATATTCTATTTCAAATTCAGTTAATTATTTTTTCTTTACATATAGAATTTATTATGATGCAAGAGGAGAAAAATATGTACCAAATATAGTATATCAGGTTGGATTTATTATAAAATATATTGTTGAAATTGTTTTATTATTATTAGGAGCTAGTTTTGAAATTGTTTTAATCGGATGTATTATATGTAATTTATTAACTAATTTTTTTATGAAACAATATACACTTAAAAAGGAAAAAAATATTAAATTAGATAGAAATAATAAAGATACATCAATGATAAATGATACAAAAGATTTAATTATTCATAAAATTAGTGGTGTTATTGCTAATAATATTGATATTGTTTTAATTTCAATGAATCTTGGATTAAAAAAAGTAGCAATTTATGGAGCATATAATTATATTTTAAATGAAATTAATAAAATTATTACCAAAATTGGAACATCTTTATATTCCATAGTAGGTAAAACATATTTTGATAAAAATAAACATTTAATTGATAAAAATAAATTTATTCAATATAATTCTTTTTTGTTTTTTTTGGCAACAATAATTTCATCATCACTTGTTTTTTCATATAATTCATTTATTAATATTTTTTATGGTAATGATATGGTTGCTTCAAAGATTGTATCTTATTTATTTATTATAATGGTTTATATACAAATTATTAGAACAACATTAAATACTTATTTAAATGGATGTGGATTATTTAAAGATACAAAAATATGTGCTATTACAGAGGGTATAATTAATTTAATTTTATCACTAATATTTGTTAAATATTTTGAAATGGCTGGTATATTGGTCGCAACTGTAATTTCATTATTAATATCTGATTTTATAATTAAACCTATTATAATAAAAAATAATTTAAAAATTTTTACAATGAAAGAGTATTATAAAGAGTTTTTTATTTATATTTTAATCGGAACTATCTTAATTGTATTAAATTCATTTATTTTTAAATTTAGTTGTAATAATTTAATAGAGTGGTTTTTTACATCGACATTAATTTTTGTATTTAATACAATTATAACTTGTATAATTTTTAAATTAATTGGTCGAATTAGTTGGTTAAAAGATATTAAAAATGTTATTTTTAAAAAAAAATCAAAGGAGGAAATATGACATATTTAGTTACAGGTGGAGCTGGATTTATTGGCTCTAGTTTAGTTGATAATTTACTTGAAAGTGATAATAAAGTTATTGTTATTGATAATTTTTGTGATTTTTATAATCCAGATATTAAGGAAAATAATATTAAAAATGCTTTGAAAAACAATAATTATAAATTATATAGAGGAGATATTAGAGATAAAGATTTATTAAATAATATTTTTAAAAATAATAATATAGATGTTGTTGTTCATTTAGCAGCAATGGCAGGGGTTAGACCTAGTATAGAAAACCCTATTTTATATCAAGAAGTAAATTGTATGGGAACTCAAAATATTCTTGAATGTATGAAAGAAAATAAAGTTATGAATTTAGTAATGGCATCAAGTAGTAGTGTTTATGGAAATTCTAAAACAGTTCCTTTTAAAGAAACAGATGTTGTTGATTTTGCTATAAGTCCTTATGCCGCTACTAAAAAAGCAAGCGAAGTAATGACTCATGTATATCATAAACTATATAATATTAATGTAATTATGTTAAGATTTTTTACTGTTTATGGACCAAGACAGAGACCTGATTTAGCAATTAATAAATTTACAAGATTGATGCTTGAAGGTAAAAAAATTCCAATGTTTGGGGATGGTAGTTCATCTAGAGATTATACATATATTGATGATATAGTAGATGGTATTTTAGGAAGTATTAACTATTGTTTAAATAATAATAATGTTTATGAAATACTTAATTTAGGAAATTCTACTCCTGTTTCTCTTAAAGAAATGATTAATACTATTGGTGATTTACTTAATATTAAACCAGAAATTGAAAAATTACCTATGCAACCTGGTGATGTAGATAGAACATATGCTTGTATTAACAAAGCAGAAGAATTGATTGGATATTGTCCAAAAACTAAATTTAAAGATGGTATAAAAAAGTTTATAGAATGGTATTTAGAATTTTATAAATAAATGGAGGAATGATTTATGAAAGTAGCTGTTGCAGGAACAGGGTATGTTGGTTTAGTAACTGGTGTTGCACTTGCACATATTGGTCATAATGTAACATGTGTTGATGTTGATGAAGAAAAAATTAAAATAATGAAATCTGGTAAGAGTCCTATTTATGAAGAAGGATTAGAGGATTTAATGTTGTTAAATAAAGAAAGATTAAACTATACAACTGATTATGAAACTGCTTATAGGGATGCTGATGTTATTTTTATTGGTGTTGGTACTCCTGAAAGGGAAGATGGATCTGCTAATTTAGATTATGTTAAAACTGTTGTTAAACAAATTGCGGATAGTGTTCAAAAAGATGTTGTAGTGGTTGTTAAATCTACTGTTCCTATTGGAACAAATGATAAAATAGAGGATTATTTAAATAAAAATGTAAAAAAAGGTATAAAAGTATATGTTGCCTCTAATCCTGAGTTTTTAGCACAAGGCTCTGCTTTAAAAGATACATTATATGCATCAAGAATTGTTGTTGGTACTGAAAGTAATGTTTCTAAAAGAATAATGAAAAAGTTATATTTACCTTTAACTAAAAAACCATATAATGTTCCTTATTTATCAATGGATAGAAGAAGTAGTGAAATGGTAAAATATGCATCAAATGATTTTCTTGCACTTAAGATTTCTTATATTAATGAGATTGCAAACTTTTGTGAAAGAGTTGGTGCTAATATTGATGAAGTAACTAAAGGAATGGGCTTTGATTCAAGAATAGGTAATAAATTTTTAAAACCAGGTATTGGTTTTGGTGGTTCTTGTTTTCCAAAAGATACTAAAGCTTTGCACTGGTTAAGTAAAGATTTAGATTGTGAACTAAAGACTGTAAAGGCATGTATTGAGGTAAATAAGGCTCAAAAGATTTTGATGTATAGAAAATTGAAAGAACATTTTGATAGTTTAGAAGATAAAAATATTGCCGTTTTGGGTTTAACTTTTAAACCTGGTACTGATGATTTGCGAGAGGCTCCTTCTATTGATAATATAGAATTATTATTAGATGAAGGTGCGAATGTACGGGCTTATGATCCTATTAGTGTAGAGAGTTTTAAGAAAAAGATTGCTTCTAAAATTACTAATGGTAAGATTGAATATTTTGATTCTATTGATGAAGCAATAACTGGTTGTGATGCAACATTAATAATGACAGAATGGCCTGATGTAGTAAATTATGATATTAACAATTATTTAAAATTAATGAAGGAACCTTTAGTATTAGATGGTAGGAATTGTTATAATTTAAAAGAAATGGCAAAAGCAAATATTGAATATGTTTCTGTTGGTAGAGAAACGGTTTTGAGAAAAAAATAAAGTTTCACGAAGGTGAAATTTTTTTTGCATTTTAAAAGGGATTTTCTATTTTTTTTTGTATAGTATATGTGTAGGATAAAATAAATGAAAGAATAAATGGGACTGTAAAAATAATTTAATTAAGTTTCCGGATAGATTTAGTTTTAAATTATCTAATGAAGAATTGGCATTTTGTTCAAGGTCGAAAATTTAGACCTTGAACAAGAAGATTAGACACATAAATTATGAAACAATGTGTTAATAGTATTGGAGTCAAAGATTGCTGTAGGAATTAGTGTAAGAATTATAGATACTTTATGGAAATATTAGATTATTAAATATATGAAGGAGAGAAAAATATGAATGAAATAATTGTTGATGATAAAAAGGTAGAAGATATGATATATGAAATAAGAGGAAAACAGGTAATGTTAGATAGTGATTTAGCCAAATTATATGGAGTTGAAACGAAAAGAATAAATGAGGCTGTAAAAAATAATTTAATTAAGTTTCCTGAAAGATTTAGCTTTACATTGAGTGAATCAGAAATACTTAATTGTTTGAGGTCGATATTTTCGACCTCAAACAATATTCATCGTGGTGGATGAAGGTATATACCAAGAGTTTTTATAAAACAATGTGTTGTAATGCTTGCAACTATATTAAAATCAAATATAGTAATAGAAGTTAATAAGAATATATATACTTTTACTCAAAAATTTATAAAAATAATAATTTAAAAAAAAATTATACTGTCTATAAATGTAAATCAAATATAAAAAAATGTATAAATAAATAAAAAAAATATAAAAATGTCAAACTAAGAAGTAAAAAACTTTTGTTTTTTTTTATAATTTGTTATAATTAATGTGGGGTAGAGGAAATGAATATATATAATTTATCACTAGAACAATTAGAACACTATTTTATAAACAAAAATGATAAAAAATATAGAGCAAAACAAATATATGAATGGTTATATCAAAAAAGAGTTGAATCTTTTGATAAAATGGAAAATATAAAAAAAGAATTAAGAGAAGAATTAAAAAAAGATTTTAATTTTGGTAAAATAGAAATAATATCTAAACTATCTGATACGGATGTTTATAAATTCTTATTTAAATTAGAAGATAAACAAATAGTAGAAGCAGTAGTTATGCATCATGATTATGGATATAGTATCTGTTTATCAACTCAAGTTGGATGTAATATGGGATGTACTTTTTGTGAAAGTGGAAGAAGAAAAAAAGTTAGAAATTTAGAATGCTATGAAATGGTTTTACCAATACTAATAATAGAAAAAGAATTAAAAATAAAAATAACAAGAGTAGTATTAATGGGAATAGGAGAACCATTTGATAATTATGAAAATATTATCAACTTTATAAATATAATAAACAATCCATTTGGATTAGCAATAGGATCAAGACATATAACAGTATCAACATGTGGTATTGTACCAAAAATATATAAATTTATAGAAGACGGAAAACAAGTTAATTTAGCAATTAGTTTACATGCTTCAAATAATGAATTAAGAAGTAAAATAATGAACATAAATAAAGCATATAAAATAGAAGAAGTTATAAAAGCAGTTAAAGAATATATAAATAAAACAAATAGAAGAGTAACTTTTGAATATATTTTATTAGATAATATAAATGATAGTTTAGAAAATGCTAAAGAATTATGTCAATTATTAAAAGGCATGAATGCTTATGTTAATTTAATACCATATAATGCAACAAGTCATATTGAATATAAAAGAACATCCGATGAAAAAATAAAAGAATTTCATAATTATCTATTAGAAAATGGAATATGTTCTACAATAAGACGAGAATTTGGAAGTAAAGTAAAAGCAGCATGTGGACAATTAAGATCCGACTATGAGGAGGGAAAAAGTGAATAGTTATTATTTAACAGATCCAGGTAAAGTTAGAACCCATAACGAAGATAGTGTTGTTGTAATGACAAACGAAAAAGGCGAAAAATTGATGATAGTCGCTGATGGAATGGGTGGACATAGATCAGGAGAAGTAGCTTCTAGTATTGTTGTTTCACATGTAGGTAAAAGTTTTACCGACAAAAAAGAACTAGGAACAAAAGAAGAAGCAAAAGAATGGATGAAAAATGTAATAAGTGAATCTAATGTATTAATATATAAATACACAATAGATAATCCTGATAGTATGGGAATGGGAACAACAATTGTAATGAGTTTAATAACAGATGATTATTTATTATTTGGAAACATAGGAGATAGTAGTGGTTATGTTTTAAAAAATAATCGTTTACATAAAATTACTATTGACCATACATTAGTTAATTTATTAGTAAAATCAGGCGAATTAACAGAAGAAGAAGCAAGAGAACATCCAAGAAGAAATGTATTAATGAGAGCACTTGGAACAAATATGAGTGTTGAAATGGATATATTTGATGTAGAAACTGATGTTGATGGTGTTCTTTTATGTAGTGATGGTTTAACTAATATGTTAAAAGATGAACAAATAATAAAAGTATTAATAGAAGATATTCCTATAGAAAATAGAGTTAAAAAATTGATAGTTAAATGCAATAATAGAGGTGGAACAGATAACATTTCAATTGCATTTTTAGAGAAGAAAGAGGGATAAAATGCTTAGTAGTGGGCAAGTTATAAATGGAAGATATGAAATAATCAAACTAATAGGAGAAGGTGGAATGGCTAATGTTTATTTGGCTTATGATCCTATTTTAAAAAGAAATGTTGCCGTAAAAATATTAAGAGGCGATCTTTCAAATGATGAAAAATTTGTTAAAAGATTTAAAAGAGAAGCAATATCTGCATCTTCACTAGCACATCCCAATATAGTAGAAATATATGATGTAGGAGAAGAAAATGGAAACTATTTTATTGTAATGGAATATGTTGACGGAGTAACTTTAAAAACATTAATTAAAAAAAGAGGAAAAATGATCTTAGCAGAAGCATTAGATATTACAAAACAAGTTGCTTCTGGTTTAGAATGTGCTCATGCTAGTTTTATAATACATCGTGATATTAAACCTCAAAATATAATGGTATTAGATGATGGACTTGTAAAAATAACTGATTTTGGTATTGCTGTTGCAAGTAATTCTGAAAGTTTAACTCAAACTAATTCTGTTATGGGATCTGTTCATTATTTACCACCAGAACAAGCAAATGGTACTGGTTCTACTATTAGAAGTGATCTTTATTCACTTGGAATTATGATGTTTGAAATGTTAACTGGTAAAGTTCCATTTAAAGGTGAAACAGCAGTTGAGATTGCTATTAAACAATTAAAAGAACCATTACCTAGTCTTTCAATGTATAGAGATGATATACCACAAAGTGTTGAAAACATTATATTAAAAGCATGTGCTAAGAATCCTGAAAATAGATATGCAAATGCAAGTGAAATGTTATATGATTTAGATCATTGTTTAGATCAAGATCATTTACATGATCGAAGATATATATATAAATATCCAGAAAAGGTAGTTGTAAAAGATATGGAAAATGAAGTTAGTAATGAAAAAAAGGAACCTATTGAGCAGGTTTCATTAGAAGATACTATTGTAGAAAATAAGAAAAAAAATAAATCAAAAATAATATTAATTATACTTCTTACTGTTTGTTCTTTGGCTGTTATTGGATTATTAACAACTTTAATAATTTTTTCAAGAAGTAAAGCAAAAGATGTAATTATACCAAATGTTACATCAAAAACAACTGAAGAAGCTATAAAAGAACTCGAAAAAGCTGGTTTAGTTGTAGATGATGAAGTTCTTGAAATCAATAGTTCAACAGTTAAAGAAGGTTTAGTTGTTAAAACAAATCCTTTAGCAGGTAGAACTGTTAAAACTGGTACAAATATTAAAATATATACATCATTAGGTGCTAAAGGTATTACATTAGAAGATTATAAGGGTAAAAATTATTTAGAAGTTAAAGGAGCTTTAGAAGCATATGGTATTAATGTTATAATTGAAAAAGAAGAAGTTCCTCAAAGCGAAAAACCAAAAGAAGACTTAATTATTAAACAATCTCCAGAAGCAGGTAGTGAATTAGTAGAGGGTAATACTGTTACATTATATATACCTGATATTAAAATTTTATATCCTGATTTTACTGATGGAACTTATACTGAAAAATCTATTCGTGAATTTTGTGAAAAATATAATGTTATATTAACTGTTGATTATGATGAAAATACTAATTATCCTGATGGAACTATAATACATCAAACAAGAGATGCTGGTACACCTGTTACAGGTAATGCTACTTTTGGTATTACTGTTGCTCGTGATAAACAAGAAGTGCCTGAAGAATGATTGGTAGAATTGTAAAGATTCTTAGTAATGATTATACAGTTAAATATGATAATAAATTAATTGTTTGTAAGGTTAGGGGAAAGTTTAGATCTCTTAATCTTACACCTTTAGTTGGAGATTTTGTAAAATTTGATGAAAACAAAAAATTTATTTTAGAAATTTTAAATAGAAAGAATGAATTAGTTAGACCACCTGTTAGTAATATTGATCAAGTAATTATTGTTGTTAGTGTTAAAGATCCTGATTTTGAAAGTAATTTATTAGATAAATTATTAGTAATCTTAGAATATAATAATATAAAACCTATTATATGTTTTAGTAAATTAGATTTACTTAATAATAATGATATTTATAAATATATTAATTATTACAAAAAGTATTATGATGTTTATATTAATACAGAAATTGATAAAATTAAAAAAATATTTAAAAATAAATTGACTGTTTTTACAGGTCAAAGTGGTGCAGGTAAATCTACTTTACTTAATAAATTAAATCCTGAATTAAATTTAAAAACAGATGAAATTTCATTTGCTCTAGGTAGAGGTAAACATACTACTAGACATGTTGAGTTACTTGATTTATTTGATGGTATGGTTGCGGATACACCAGGATTTTCTTCTCTTAATTTTAATATGAATAATATAGAAATTAAAGATAATTTTGTTGATTTTGATAAATATAGAGATGAATGTGAATTTAGAGATTGTAAACATATTAAAGAAGAAAATTGTGGGATTAAAAAACATGTTGATTCTGGGGATATATTAAAGAGTAGATATGAAAATTATTTGAAGTTTGTAAGAGGTGAAGAATGATATTATCTTGTTCTTATTTATCTAGTAAAGATAAAGAAAATACAATTAAAGAACTTAATAAAACAGCTATAGATTATATACATGTTGATGTAATGGATGGAGAGTTTGTTTCTAATGAAACTTTAGATTTTAATAATTTAAGAAATTATTTTTATGAAAATAAAAAAAATCTTGATGTTCATTTAATGGTAAAAGATGTTAAATTATATTGTGAATTATATTCTTTATTAAGACCTAAATATATTACTTTTCATATTGAAGTTGGTAATACTTTAGAATTAATAGATTATATAAAAAATAAAAATATTAAAGTTGGTATTGCTATTAATCCTTCTACTGATATTAGTTTAATTGAGCCTTTTATTAATAAAATAGATTTAGTTCTTATAATGAGTGTTGAACCTGGTTATGGAGGTCAAACATTTATAGAAGAAAGTTTAGATAAAATAAAAAAAATAAAAAGTTTAAATAATAATATTATTATAGAAGTTGATGGAGGAATAAATAATACAAATATTAAAAAAATAAAAGAAGCTGGTGCTTCTATGTGTGTTGTTGGTTCTTATATTACAAATAATAGTTATGAAAAGATTGATGAATTAAAAAAATAATAAAGGAATAATTATTCTTTTATTATTTTTTCTGTATTTTTAAAACTTAATTTTGCTATTTCATTTAGTTTTTCTTTACCAAATTTTTCTACTATTTTTTTTCCTACTTCATCTACTATTGGACCTGCTCCTTTAGGTAAAATTATACCCAATGATTGATTTAATTTTTCATATTCTTTTAAAAATAAATATCTTGATATAACAGATGCACAAGCTACAGATAATACTTGGTCTTCTGCTTTTGTTAAAAAAGTTATATCTTTTACTACATTTTTTGTTTCCTTTAAATAATTAAAATATACATATTTAGGTGCAAATTGATCTACTACTATATATTCATAGTTTGGATGATCTAATTTTGTTTTATATAACATTTTATTATGTAG